>NZ_JAQFUY010000004.1:0-264548 GCF_027716745.1 Bacillus cereus group sp. Bc010 | reverse complement strand
GTAATATTTTTTGCTGCTGGTGCTTTTGTTGTTGGTTCTGCTCCGTAACTTACTTCTGTTCTTGCACTTTCTTCTTTATTTACTTTCGTTACTGTTACGTACACTTTTCCGCCTGTTGATGTTAATAAATCTTCTTTAGTAATTACTACTTCTGTTTTTTTCTCTTCTACAGTCGCTGTTGCTGCTACTTCTGTTGTTTTCCCATCTTTATATACTTTCACTACATCTCCAGCTTCTACTTTCTTCACTGTGATTGTGTCTTCAGCACCTGTTTTTTTATTTACTACCTTAATATTTGACGCCTCCGGCGCTACTGTTGTTTCCGCATCGTATGCTTTCTCTGTTCGTTCACTTTCTAGCTCATCTTTCCCTTGTACACTTACATATACGTTTCCTGTTGCCTTCGCACTTTTTGCGATTTGTTTAATTGTTATTACCGCTTCTTTTTTTCCTTCTCCTACTTCGACATCTTCACCTAACTGACTTCCCTTTGTAGCTGCATTGTACACACGTACTGTGTCTCCTGCCTTTACTCCTGTTACTTTTACTGTATCTGCTACATCTGCTTTATTATTTGTCACTGTAATATTTTTTGCTGTTGGCGCTTTTGTTATTGGTTCCGCTTTATAACTTACTTCTGTTCTCACACTTTCTTCTTTATTTACTTTTGTTACAGTTACGTACACTTTTCCACCTTTTGAATCTAATAGATCTTTTTTAGCTATGATAGCGGATTTCTCATTAGATTGAACTGTAGAATCAATCATTTCTGTTTTAGCTGTAAGTGTACTATATACTTTTATAATATCACCTTCTTCTAATTCACTTACTTGAATCGAATCAGTATCACCAGTTTTTTTATTTTCTATTTTTACATTAGCTACTTTTAATGCACCACTTTTTTCTGTAGCTGCAAGTGCTGAAACAGATGGATACATTGCTGACACCAACAGCACAGAGCTCATACCAAGTCTAGTTAAAAATCCAGTTTTTTTCATTTTAATTTTCCTCCCAAATCTCATGTTTTATTTATAAAAATAATTTTATATTTTTATTATACAATATTTAGTATTAACGAAATATATTATCCTACTTTTTTTTAAAATATGCTAGATAATTAATTATATTTTTTTACTTCATTTATAAAAATTAGTAGTTTTTTATTTAAATGTTCATAACATTTCATTATACTTAACTTATATTTCACAAATTATTGGAGAGCTAGATAAAAGATAAATACGAATAAATTTCATGGGCGCACACACAATGCAGCCGTTTATATAAAATTTTAAAAAAATTAATTATTGAAGCATATATCAACTGGTAAGATATTAGCTCCTGTGATATCAATGCTCTGCACAACTGAAACCGTCCTTCAAACTATTATCAATATTGAACAACGTATGCAAAATGCAGCTGTTCATGCACAATCATAATTTCTCTTTTTTTCTTGGAACAATTCCATACAAAACAAAAGGGAAATACATATACACTATGTATCTCCCTTTTGTTTTGTACCCAAATTTTATTACTGCGTTACAGTCATAACCTGTCCACTGCGATCAACCATAATTTTCATTTTACCGTCTTGTGCGTTATATAGCCCTAATTTATGCAAATCTTGTTTACATTCTTTTACGAAGAAAGGCAATGTGCGAATTTGATCGATATCAGAACTCGTAATGAAATGAATTAAATGATGCGTCATTTCTTTTATATCATGAACAAGTTCTTCCTTTTCTCGCTTTAGCTTTTCATTTTCAGCCCGTAATACATGCAATTCGCCTTCGAGACCACGTGCGTTCTTTTCATCTTTTGAACGCTCTGCAGCCATGCTAGAAAGCTTATAGATTCCTTCCATGAACTGATGTAGTTCATGCTCTTTTCTTTCACTAGACTGGCTAATTGTTTCAAAATTATCAACAATACCAGATATAACTGTTACAAGATTTTTTTCGGTCTCTGTATTTGGAGCTTCATTTCTTAATTCTTGTTTGTTTTCTTTTTTCATTTCAACAATTGGTTCTTTTACAGGTGTATATTTTCGTTTTCGTCCTGGTTTTTGTTTTTCAATATTTTCAAACGGTATTTCACGTTTTTTTAATTTGTAATACGTATTTTGTAACTGACTTTCTGTTTTCGGAAAAAGATTTAGTTCGTTTTTACTAACATACTTTGAAATATTAATAATGTTTAAACCGTGACGTTGGCAAAATTGATACACTTCATACAGTAACTCTAGTTCAGACTTGAGCCATGTGATCGTTGATTTTTCATATGCTCGTATTCCGCCATGTTTTTCTATATCTATTTGAAATAATACCATTCTATTATGTAAATCAACTAGTTCTTCATATTTTACTTGGAATTGTTTTTCTATTTTTTTAAATTCCGCTTCTAGTTGCATATCGTTCATTTTATTATTTGACATGTTTTGTAAGAGACTTAATACATTGATTGCTGTGTGGTGATACATAATCTGTGCCACTCCCCCTCATCCTTTCACAATTCTCATCTGACTCCCATGTCTTTTCAGAAAATAGCGATTTTTACATATCCATATTATAACATTTCGAAATTGTCTGTCAAATAATAAACATACAAAAATGTATAGAAAGTATAGAAATAGAAAAAGATTTTTTTATTCATATGCATAATTGCATATGAATCACTTTTAATTATATTATATGGTATTTAGAATGTAATTTCACCGAAAAAATTTGCGTTATCACGAAATATTACTAAAAAAATCCAAAGATACATTTTTATATTTTTAAATAAAAAATCTTCAAATGAAGATTTTTCATACATATAACCACAAACGCGCCATCTTTCCACCTATATAGAGTATGAAACAATAAAAAGGAACTAACCAATACTACACATGGTTAGTTCCCTTCTCTCCACTAAAAGAATAGAGTTATAAGTAGAATCTACAAATCTTCAATTAAAACCTCACATCGCGTGTGGCTTAACCGCCACCACCACTCTCACTGCCCCACTTCTTCCACTTACCTAAAAAACCCGCTACATATCTCTGGTCTTAACATGGCATAGGGCTCTATTAGGCACTAACCGCTGCCACACATGGCTAAAGCTTCTATTCAAGCAAAAAAGTGCTTTTAAAAATCTTTTACAACACTAACTTATCTACTAAGCCGATTAACTCTTGAATATCTGGCTTACTTACTTGCGCATTTGCTCCTACCGCTTCGCCTTTATGGAATAATTCATTTGTAATTAAGGAAGAGAAAATAACGACTGGTAAACGATTCATGATCTCACTATCTTTAATTACTTTCGTTAAATGGTGTCCATCCATTTTCGGCATTTCAATATCCGTAATTAACAGGTGAATATGTTCAAACATTTTTTCTCCTTGCTCTTTCGCTAGCTTTTCAATTTGCGCTAACGCTTCTGCACCATTGCTGAAGAAGTTCATTTTCGTATATCCAGCTGATGATAATGTTTCTTCTAATATTTGACGAAGCATTGCTGAATCTTCTGCAATATAAATAACTTTTTCACCACGATCTGTTTTTTGTTCTAATTTTGAAAGTGACTTATTATCATAACCAGTACCGCTAATTTCACATACAATTTTCTCGTAATCTAATAGTAAGATGATTTTTCCATCTAGTTTTACAATACCAGATGTCGTTTCTTCTAGTCCCATAGATAATGAAGCTGGTTCATCAATTTGCTCCCAAGAAATACGTTGAATACGATGCACTTCATCAACGCGGAAAATCACTTTCATTTGGTTTAATTCTGAAATGATAAATTTCGTTTGATCAAGTGGCTTTGTCGATTTTAAATTAAGAGCTGTCGCTAAGTTAATAACTGGTAAAATTTCACCACGTACTTGAACAACACCTTCAACTGCATGATGAGATTCTGGCACAGTTGTAACAGGGAATGGATTAATGATTTCACGTACTTTCATTACGTTAATACTAAATAGGTTTTCACCAACAGTATATGTAACGATCTCTAATTCATTTGTTCCGCTTTCTAATAAAATACTTTGTGCTTGTGACATAAAGGTGTCGCTCCCCTTTCATTATTTCCGTATATCTAATTATTAAGCTTTATTAAAACGAAAAAGTCAACTACCTATATAAAAAATATAGATAGTCGAACAATTCATTTCTTTATTTAAACAGGCGATTACTCTTGTATAAACGAAGCAAGTGCTTCTAATAACACTTCTTGCGCTCCTACAATTTCTGTCGGCATCGCTTCCCATTTTTTCGAAAGCTCTGTTTCTACTCTTATTCTTAACTCTGCATTCATTACTTCTAGCACATATTCTTTCGTTGCTATATCAACATCCAGCAGTGCGAGCGCATATAGTTCCGGATCATTTATTTTTGCAAATAATCGTTTTAATACTGCCGGTGCTATATGTTTTAATTTTTCAATATGAATCTCTTTATCTGAAAATAGCAACTCATATTGAATGAATGTAACATTTTCTTTCATCACTTTAAAATAGCAATTATTTTTTTTATCATTTACAAAATAACCGTTCGGATCTGCAATAATACTCTCTACTTGACGAATTAAATTCGGCAAACTACTCGCCGACATTACAGTCCGCTGCTCAACCTCACTCGGCGAAATGAATGTAACGCGATACTTATTCTGCGCCATCCTCCTCACCTCTCCTTTTATAGAAATCTATCGCCACAAACGATCCAAAAGGCACTGGTTTGCCATAAAACGATTAACCATCCCAGTAACCTTTCATAAATCTATTTTTGCAACTACACTTCGCTTACAACTTCTCAAACTGCCCTAGTAACTTTCCATACCTCTGTCCTTACACACCGATCGAGATTCTATTAGGCACTAACCGCCACCACACATCGCCAGGCCCTCTCTCAAAACCTAAAAAAGAGCTTTTAAGAACTTTTTAAGACCTTTTCAGTAACTCGATGTTATTGAACCAAAACGCTATCTGCTGATCTGCGATATCCGGCAACGTAACAAAAAACTCACGGCACTTCATTTCATCTTTAAACAGTTGATACTTCCACTCACCTTCACTACCAACACTTACGAAATAAAATTCGTGAATACGGCCAATGATTGCTTGTTTTTCACCAAATGAATAGGGAGGCACTTGCTTAATTTCAAATTGATCTGGTAAATATACATGCTCTTCTCGTTCCATTTTTAACACTTGCTCGGCAAGGTCACGTTTATTTTCGAAAAAAGGCAATTGTAAAATTCGCTCTTGTCTTGTCATACGAATGAAAAACCCTTTCTACTACATTACAATTTTTCTTTATAATATATTATCGAATTAAGTTTACAACTTCATTTAATACTTCATCTGACACTTTAATTACTTTCGCATTTCCTTGGAATCCGCGTTGGTATAACATTAAGTCAACGAATTCTACAGATAAATCTACGTTTGCACCTTCTTGTGCACCACCACGTATTTTACCGGCACCGTTTTGACCAGATGCACCAAGTGCTAAAATACCAGTTGTATTCGTTGCTGTATAGTTACCGTTACCTGTTTTCATTAGTCCACCTTCGTTCGGGAACATCGCAACAGCTAACTGACCAGCTGATTTCATACTTCCATCAGAGTATTTTACCATTACGTATCCACCGTCAGCAATAAAGCAATCTTTAACAGTTGCTGCTGCTCTACCGTCTACATCTGTTACTGATAATGTTTTATCTGTCGGATGGTTTGTTAATTTACTGAAATCTAAATTTACTGTTCCACCATTAAACGGAATATTTGCTCCTTGTTGTGGCGGAGTTGGATTTCCAACATTGTCAAATTTCAGTGTGCCTGTTGAACCTGCACCTGTAACATCTTTAAATGTTGTTTCTTTTTTTGAATCATTACGCATTTGTACTTTATATGTATACTCATGTTCATTTGTTTTCGTAAATTCTACACGCATCGTCCACGTATTACCAGCATCATCATAGACAGGTAAATCTTGTGTAATTTTATTTTCACTAACTGGAATATTCCCTTTAATCGTACCTTTTGTTGTTTGAATACCACCAATTGCAGTTCCCATTGGAATTTGTAATGGTCCTGGAATACCAGATAAATCAACTTCACCAGTTGCTTCATTTGCAGGGTATGCAAATACATATTGGCCTTCTGTATTCGTAATATAGTAATCTGAAGATATCCCGAATGTACCTTTTCGAGTAAATTCCATATTACCGCCTTTTGAATCACCTACTACGAAGAAACCATTACCTTCCATTGCTGCTTGTGTTTTTCCACCAGTTAGCGTAATGGTACCATCACTATAATCTGTAACTGTACCGCTCATTTTCACACCGTTACCGATACTTTTCGGATTCGTTCCTGCGTAATTACCATCACCTTTTGCACCAATTGAGTTATTATATAGTAAATCATCGAACATTGCTTTTTGTTTTTTATAACCTACTGTTTGTGCATTGGCGATATTATTTGAAGTTACACTTAATGCATTTTGTGTTGCATTCATCCCTGTAATACTTGTATATAACGCTTTAATCATAACGTATGGACACTCCTTATGAATTTATAGTTTTGACTTCTTCCGTTACTTCTTCAGTACCTTTTTGCTCGTCTTTCTTTGCATCTTCTGGATTCGTTTCTCCAATTGGTTTATCAGACACTCTCTCAACGAAACGAAGAGATACAACTTTATTATCAATAACGAGCTGTACCTCATTATTTTCTGCGAGGCGAACTGTCTCTACTTGACCAGTGACTTTTTTACCATTACCGTCAACACCTCTTACATACTTTCCTAAAAACTTCATTCCACCATCAAGCGCTGTTGAATACATCGTTGATTGCAGTTTATCTACCGCTTTCGTCATATTCTGTACTTGTTCCATAAGAGATAATTGTGCTGTCTGATTCATCATTTGATTCATATCCATCGCATTAAATGGATCTTGATGTTGAAAGCTCGCTAAAAATAATTTTAGAAAATCATCTTTCCCCATTACACCAGGAGTCTTTTGTTCTCCTGCTGATACTCCATTCATTTGCCCTACTGCCGGTTGTGCACCGTTAACAGATGCATTCCTATTCTGCGCTCCTGCTTGTAATGGAATATGGTTTGTACTCGTTGTATTTAATCCAACTGTTGGCACGCTTTATTCCTCCAATAATCCCACAAATTCTTTTGATTTTTGTTTTTCATGTTTCGTACTTGCTAGTTTTTGTTTTTGCCTTTGCTCTTGTTCTCGCTGCTCTTTACGATTTTCATCTTTATCTGCATAGCTAATTTGAATGTTGATTTCTTTTTCTTTTAACTTCAATCTCAATTCATCAAAAATGATTTCCACGCGTTTCTTCGCATCGTGTTTTTCCATTTCTACGTGAACATCAATTTGATCTCCATGTTTTTTCATAAACACTGTCAATGTACCAAGTTTTTCTGGATTTAACTGAAATAACACACGTTCTTGTTTCACTACAAATTTTTGCAGTGCTTCTACTTGTGCTTCCATTTTCTTTCCTAAGTCAGGCAATGAAACTTTCTCAGCGCCACTATTGGATTTTCCTATTTGATCGGTACTCGTCGCTTTATTTAATAACTCCGCACCGGCAAAATTCGAATCGTTGAATACATCACCTTCTGGCAACTCTACCTTGGCATCTTCGTCCTCAGTTTTCGGAAGATCTCCATCTAATTCTTTAGACTCTTCTTGTTTCTTTGCAATATTACAAGTTTCTGTTTCTACCACTTTCAATACTTGCATCATTTGTTCTGGCATCTTCACTTTGTCTAATACCGTTTGCATTGTATCTTCTAAACATATAGCATTTTTGATATTCATATTGGAAAGAAGTTCTTGTAATTGTTGTAATTCACCTGCGGGTAATTCGTTAAGTTTTATATTTCCATATTCTTTATATAGCTCTTGTATTTTTTGTATGTATTGATATAACAATTCTGGCTGCACACGTAATTGTTCAATTGCAACCATTTGCTCAGATACAGCTAATAATAACTGTTCTGTCTCTTTTTTTTCTTCTTTCTTTACACTTGGCTCTTCTTTCGTTGCCGATTTTTTAGAAAGAATGTTTTCTTTTCTATCTTCTGGTGCATCTTCTCGCTTCGTTTTCTCCGTTTTTGGCTGCTTTGTATTTTCCATTCTCATCGCATGATCAAATGAAGAATCTTCACTTTTAGATTGTACTTCTAGCCCTTTTTCTTTTTGCGGAGGTAAACTTTGTTGCACCGGTAATACAGACTGTATCACTACATTCACCTCATCCATTCATACACATTTTCAAATCAAGAAGCATTTTTTCTTCCTGCTTTTCTCGTATTTTCGCAAGCTTTCTACAATCTTCTTGATACATCTCATCAATGACACGTTCTTTTTCTTTTACTTGTTCTAAAAGGCTTTCATTTTTCCGAATAAAATCTTCCGTTTTTTTAATTTTCCGATTCCATTCTTCTATTCTTTCAGGTGAAAACGTATGTGACGAAAGCATGCCAGCCATTATACGTTGCCCAGTTTGTACGACTTTACTACGCGATTTTACAACATATAAATCATATTCTTTTTTTTGCTCTATTTTTCTTTTTTCAGCTGTTAATTCATACACTTCTTTCAAGATCTGTTCTTTTTCTTGATTTATTTGCAATTTTATCGTGTCGTACTGCTGCTTATCCACCTGTTTTCATAGCCCCTTCCTATTATAACGTTCTCTTTTTCTATTATATAGTTTTTTTCCAAAAAAATCTGTGAAATATTAAAAAACAAAAAAATAAGACCTGCGAAGCGCAAGGTCTTATACTATATGGTGCATTGCTTCAACGATATCGTTAAATTGGAAACGATCTGATCGACCTTGTTTTAAAAACGTATTTATACCTTCTACTTTATTTTTACATTCAAAAATATAAGCATTTTCTGCATTTTCTTGAATCGTTCCTAACTTAAAATACAATTCATTTTCTTTATAAATAGATAAAATTTTTCTCATTTCATTTGCAAGTTGCCAATGAGTTGGCGACACGATTTCTTCCATAATCCTACTTACTGAGTCTAGCACGGAAATAGCAGGATAATGACTGAGCGTTGCAAGTTCACGTTTTAATACAATATGTCCATCTAAAATACCACGTGCTAAATCTGGTACAGGACCGTTTAAATCGTCTCCATCAACGAGTACAGTGTAAATACCTGTTATAGACCCCTTTTGTGTTTTCCCGGATCGCTCTAACAGCTTCTTCATATAACTTTCCATTAAAAGTGTTTTACCACCAATCGGCAACTCTTTAACAGCAATATCAACACTTCTACGTGCATCAGCAAAACGAGTAACAGAGTCCATCATAAGTAGTACGTTATTGCCTTCGTCTCGGAAGTATTCTGCAATAGATGTCGCAAGCTTAGCAGCGCGAAGTTGCATAAGGTGACTTTCATCTGACGTCGCTACGACAACGATGCTTTTCTTCATACCTTCCTCGCCTAATTCTTTTCGAATAAAATCTTTTACTTCTCGGCCACGTTCTCCTACTAAACTAATAACGTTTATATCCGCTTTTGCATTTTTCGCAATCATGCCGAGTAAAGTAGATTTACCTACACCTGATCCAGCGAAAATACCAATCTTTTGACCGATACCAATTGTTAGCATAGAATCAATGGATTTAATTCCCGTTTCAAATACGTCAGTAATCTCTTCACGTTCAAACGCATGAATAGGCGGAGCATCTAGTTTTATTTTTTGCAGCGGAATGTTTTCAGCGTTCTCATTTAACACTTCGCCATTTGCACTTAACACTTTTCCGAGCAAATGATTACCACGAGGTATAACAACATCTTCTGCAATTAATGTAACGGAATCTCCGTAACAAACTTTTTCTGTCTGTTCAAACGGGAGTAACATATTGTTCTCTTTTTCAATTGCAATTACTTCACATAAGACGTTATGTTCTCCAACGAGACAAACATCACCGATTTTCGCCTTTGGTCCCTTCGCTACGAAAAACTGCTCTTGCACACTATGAACTTTACCGACTTTCGTATAAAACGGCGTTTCAATAAATGTATTCCATTTTTGGTTTTCATTCATTAACAATCGATTCATACATTTTGCTCCTCAAATAACTTCTCTTCTTCCCATTTCTGGCGAAGTTTCGCAAATATAGGTGCAAACTTAAATTCAAAGAACTCTTTCTCTTCTTCTAGAACAAATTCACCGAACTGTAAGGAGAAATCATATTTCCATTCTACTAATTGTAGTAACCAATATTCTTTCGTATTTTCCTTCTCTTCTTGAATACGTTCAAACGTTTCTGGATGTACGGTAATAACTAGTTTTTCAAACGAAGTAGGTAACGTTTGAACGATGCCAGTTAAAATAGGTAACACATCAAGCAACCTAGTATCTACTGCTTGATTCACAATTTTTTCTGCTAGTTGGAAAGATTGATCCCATAATAATTCTGTCCATTCGTATGCAGTTTCTTGTTGCTCTTTTTGAAACTGCTGACGTGCCGATTCTATTTCTTTCATCTGCTGCTGAACGTGCATTTGAAATTGTTCTTGATTATGTAATAGCTGCTGACGCTCTCGCTCTAATATTTGCTGCTCTTGCCTTAGTTGATTTAGTTCAACATGTAACGATTGTTGCTGCGCAAGAAGTTCTTCATGATCTACTTGTATTTCTTCTACATGAACTGGTATTGGTTTTGGAAATTGTAATTCATACGTTTCTTCAGAAAAAGAAACAGAATTCTTCGGAATTCTGTTTTTAAATAAGGACATCATCTTCACCTCTTTGAACGATAATTCTTCCTTCTTTCTCTAGCTTTTTCACCGTACCTGTAATCGTTTGCTGCGCTTTCTCAGCATCTGTCATCTTAAGTGGTCCTAAGCCATCTAATTCTTCCAGAATCATCTCTTTACGGTTTGAAGACATACATGTAAATAATTTCTCTTTAATTTCTTCTTTTGCAATTTTAAGCGCTTTTGCAATGACACCGTTATCCGTAATTTCCTCTAACACACGGCGAAGCGCAAGATCTTCAAGACCAAGTAAGTCTTCAAAGACAAACATATTTTCTTTAATTCTCTCAGATAACTCATAATCAACTTCATCCAACTTTTGAAAGACTGTTTTTTCAACGCCTCGTGAAACGTTATTTAAAATGTTCACAATTGTTTTTAAGCCGTCTGTTTTATTGATGGCACTAAATGCCATATTATTTAATTTCGCTTTTAATAGCTCACCAATTTGATTAATGAGTTCACCGTCAACTTGTTCTAGTTTCGCAATACCCATTACCGTTTCTACTCGCTTATGATCTGGCAATCTCTCAATTAATTGAGAAGCAAGTTGCGGTTTAATGTAAGAAGCGATAATTGCAATTGTTTGTGGTGATTCATCATTAAGCACTGTAAGAAGTGGCTCTAAATCTGTCAGTGAATTTAAGAATTCAAATGGATTATCTTTGTTGTACCAAAGGTCTTCCAATAATTTTTCAAGCTCGTCTTCTGGCATATTTTTAAATATGCGACGAATGTACTCTTTATCTGGAGTGACTAAGTTCAATTCTTTTACATTTAGTTCATATAAGAACTCCCCTAGTACATTCTCTAACGTTTCTGGTTTATATACACGAAACTTCGCGATTTCACGAAGCAACACTTCTTTTTCCTCAGCCGTCATATATTCAATGACTTTTGCTGCCACCTCTTCATCTAATGTACGAATGAGGATGGCAGCTTTTTCTTTGGAGGAGATTTCATCTAACATCGTTGTTCCTCCCTTACTGTCCGTTTAACCATTTTTTAATTACTTTTGCAGTACCTTCTACATGTTCTTTCGTAGCATCCTGCACTTGTTCATCTAACGTTGGTTCTTTCGGTTCTTCTGGCTCAGGTTTTGGCTCTGGTACTATTTTCTCTTCCGGAATTTCCATAATACTTTCACTACTTGCAGCAACTTCCTCTTCTGCTAAGTATTCTTCATATTCCTCTTCTTCTTTCTTTCTCTTACGTCTAGCTAAGAAGAACCATATTAGACCAAAGAGCGCTAATAAGCCACCTGTAATACCACCAAATAACCACCAGTTTATACCACTTTCTTCTGGCTCTTTCTTCTTCTCTTCTTTCGGCTGATCAAACTGAACAGTTACAACGTTAACTTGACCATTTGTAAAGTTTCCATTCGGGTCAGCTTGAAGCCCAGCAGCTGTGCCGATCGCTTCTTTGAAAGTTGTCATATCAATTCTTCGTTTTACTAACGTATCATTATCTACCCATACAACAACATTTGTTTTCGTTAACTCTGGGTGTTTCTTAATCGTTTCAACTGTTTTATCTATTTCATAGTTTTCGATTTTGTTACCGTTTTTATTATCGTAGACGATTTTGCCATTTTGATTATTGTTCGTACCGTAGTTCGGCACTTCGCCGTTCGCTGTAATACCAGCACCTTGCTTCGTATCTGCACCTTCTTGCGCAGTAGAGCTTTCCTCTTGCTCTTGTTTACTACGAAGTACACCTTTATCACCATATTTTTCAGACTGACGTGTAACTTCATCGTAGTTTACAGATACTTTCGTATTCACTTTATATTCATTCGGCTTAAACATCGTCATTAATGTTGCATCGATATCTTGCTTTAATTTACCTTCAATTTGGTGCTGCATCTCTACTTCTTTCTCATAAGAAGAGGAACTAGTAGCATGTGCTTCATCTGCCCCTTTTGAGATAACACCTTTTTTACTATCAATCACACTTACTTCTTCTGCTTTTACACCAGGAACTGCTGCACTGATCATTTGCTGTATACCCGCAACTTGATCAGCCGTTAATAGTTGACCACGCTTTACACCAACCGTAATTGCGGCTGTTCCTTTTGCTTTTTCTTCATCAAAAATTGTTTCTTTTTCAGGTAATGTAATTTGAACATTTGCCGTTTCAACTGTCGCAAAGTTTCTTACAATGTCTTGCTCTAATTGCTTTTTCGTACCGACAATTTGCTTCATTTTTTTATCTTGCTCACTTGAACCGAGCGAGCTTTCTAATAAAATTTCCTCACCGCTTTTTGAGTTAAACGGTAATCCCATTCCATTCATTTCTTTTCGAACCCATGGAGCATCATTCTTTTGCACACGAATCGAACCATCGGCTGCTAATTGGTAATCGACACCTAGCTTCGATAATTCTGCTGTAATCTCTTGCTTGTCTGCATCATTTAAATTTTGATATACAACAACATATTTATCTGGCAAGGTGAAGTATAAAAGTGCTCCTGTTACAATTGCTAAAAGCGCAGCACCAATGACTAACTTATGCCACGTTTTTAACGATTGGAAAACATTTTTTAACTTTTCCATTTAAACACACCCGTCCATTTTCCTAAATTTGCATATTAATTAGTGACTTATAATTTTCAATAAGATTATCACGTACAAGAGCAGCCGTTTTCATTTGAGACTCAGCCTTCTTTTGCTGAATTAAAACGTCATGTGTTTCTCCTACTCCTTTTGTTAATAAATCATATACAGCTGTTTGCGCATTGTTTTGTGTTTGATTCATATCTTCCAATAAATCGATAAACTTCTTCCCCTCGACTACAGATGTTTGTGTATTTTTCGGTGCACCAATTGACTGAATCGCGCCAAATGGCTGTGTATGTAACATTGGTTGGATTTTCATCTTCCCATATTCCCCCTTTATCCTCGGCCGATTTCTAAATCTTTATCCAGCATTTTTTTATTCGCATTTAATACACTTGTATTTGCTTCGTACATTTTTTGAGCAACCATTACATTCGTCATTTCAGCAGTCACATCAACATTCGGATACCGTACATATCCTTCTTCATTTGCATGCGGATGCGTCGGATCATACACTAAGTTTTCAGTTTTGTCTGCCTCAATACTTTTTATTTTCACCCCGTTAGTCGGTGCACTGTCTAACATATTCGCAAAACTATTATTTGATTCAAGCACTACACTACGGCGCTCATACAAATTTGCCCCCGGAGCTGCCGTTGTATTGGCATTTACAATATTATTTGAAGTAACTTCCATCCATTTTCTCGCTGTTGTTAGCCCTGATCCACTTGCATTAATTGCCTGAAACATCGTTGTCTCTCCTTCTACTATTAACGTCCACGAGCTGCTTGGTTAATTGCATATTGTGTATTAATTGCGTTAATTGAAATCCCATACAATTGGTTTGTTTTCATTAAATCTAGCATTTCTGTCGTTACATCCACACTATTTCCATCTTTATTCGTTTGCATTGCCTTCGTTTGAATCTTCGCATATGTGTTTTTCGTATTTACCGTCGGTAAGTGCATTTCATTCGTTTGATATAAATCTGCATTAGTTTTTAAATCCGCAGTATTACTCTTATATAATGCACTACTTTTATTCATTTGCTCAGCAAATGTAACGTCTTGTGCTTTATAGCCAGGTGTATTCGCATTTGCAATATTACTAGAAACAGTATTTCGTTTCGTCACTAAATAATTCATATAATGGCTTACATCAGTCACTAAATCTGGCATACTCCACACCCTTCCTTTTTCACTTATCATTTTGGCATAATAATCCACTGATGGAAGTTTCACTTCATTATTTAATTTCTTATATGTATTTATTAAAATATTAACTATCATGTACCCTTACATATTTTATTCCATTTTTACATTGTTGTCTTTAGAAAAATACAAAAATATAAAAAAGAATACAAAAAAACTGTATACGCGTAGTAATCTATATAATATTTCAACATATTTACGACTAGCCGTAGGTTATTTTTACATTATTTAGATTACTTTTATTTTTTACAGTCATAAAATGAAACCTCAATCAGCGGAATTCTTTATTTACATGAAGGAATGGATCCCCTTGTAATAAGGGAGATCCGTTTCCACACTTTATAATTAATATTTACCGTAAAATGAATTTGCTTTCATTCGCCCATCATTTGTCATAATCATTTCTTCCAAAATCTTTTGCTTATCTCGAATATGCTGTGCTGCCTTAATAATAAATGGACTTACTTCTGCCGCAACTTGTGCGCGCGTTTCTTCATCCAATGTCATCATCCAGCG
This sequence comes from Bacillus cereus group sp. Bc010, assembly GCF_027716745.1. Lineage (NCBI taxonomy): Bacteria > Bacillati > Bacillota > Bacilli > Caryophanales > Bacillaceae > Bacillus > Bacillus cereus group sp. Bc010. Next base: position 249,460 of record NZ_JAQFUY010000004.1, on the reverse strand, counting down.
ATTTAACATCGCACTCTTCTCAGCAAACTCTTCATCTGACACTTGCAATTCACCGATTTCATTAAAACAGCCGACAAATGCTCGATAAATATCATTGTTCATTTTCAAGCGCTCCGCGATAACCGTCAATTAAATCTTGTAACACTTTCACAATCGCATCAATATCTTTCGCTTCACGTGTTACTTTCATCGTTTGAATTTGAACACTAATCCAGTCATATAAACCATAAAGACTATCATATAAATCTTTCGTAATCTCAGGGTTTAATTGAAGCTTTAATTCTTCAAAAATACGTTCTAACTTCTCAAGAAGCGCATCTCCCTCTTGTAGTTTAAAAGTATGTAAAAGCTCTTCTAAATTACGAAACTCTACAATGCATCTTTCATAAATAAAAATTGTATTTTTAATCGGATTACTCGTCATAATATCATTTTGCATATAACGTTGCCATGCTTGCATACGATCACTTCCTCAACTTTCATTAATCATCACTTTTTTGTTTTGTCATTGCTTTAATTGTTTTTAGTTGGCTATCAAGCTCAGCTAATGTACTTTCTAGTTTTTGATATTTATCAACAATTGCCTCTTGTCTTTGTTTATTCAGTTCATCAATATCTTTAATTTTCTTATCAATCTCTTTTATTTGTTCTTCAATACTTTTAGAACGTTTTCCAATTACCCCCTCATCACCAAAAATACCATCTAATTTTTTTTCCATTTCATGGCCTACGCCATTGAATCCAAAGAAAAATTGTTTTGCAGCTTCAGGGTTTTCTTTAAAGGCTGTTTTTAACTTTTCTTCATCTAATGTCATCTTACCAGTTTTATCAACTTGGATACCGAAAGAAAATAAGTATTTATTATCTTGAGAATATTTGAAAAGACTTGTCATTGTATTACCAAGTGAAAATGAAATATTATTTCCTTGCATCACACCATTCTTTCCAGCAAATAAATCCAAGTTCCCAACAGCTTTATTATATTCGTCTTTCATTTTTTTTATTAAATCAATAGAATCCTTTACATTCGAGTCTTCAATAGTAATTTTTATAGGTTCACTTGTTGCTTTCTCCAAGTTAATGGTTAAACCTGGAATTGCATCGATTTTATTAGATGTACTCGAATCTTTAATCCCATTTATCGTATATTCAGCATTTGTAGCTGCTGTTATTTCATTAGCAATCGTAAATACCTTCTTATTAGTATCCTGGTCTATAGATGAATTCACTAAACCAATTCCCTCTAAAAAACCTTCTTTACCATCTACTAAATTTATTGTTCCTTTTGTTCCAGCTGTAGTAGATGTAAAGAATAATTGTCCCCCTAGTGAATATACTGATACTCCATAATTCCCATTATTAATTTTATTCACTAAATCTTTATAAGTCATATCCTTAGATACTTTAACTTCTTTACCATTAATTTCAAACGTAACATCTTTTTCAAGTTTTGCATCTAAGTCTATTTTATTCTTCGGATTATTGGGGTCAGATAGATCTACTGATCTTGTTGTAATTTGATGACGTTCTGCAACTTTTTCAACTGTAATATTGTATGTTCCCGCAATAGCAGATGCATCTGCTTGTGCAGTAACAAATCCCTCTTTTGATACAGATGTTTTCTTCTCATTGCCTTTAAAAGCATACATATCTTTAAAAACTTGCACAAAGCTATTAAATTCCTTATTCATACTAGCATAAACATTTCGCTCATTACTTAATGTTTGCTTTTGATTATTGTACGGTGTTTTTTTCATTTCTAAAGCTTGTAGTTCTAAGTTTACTAGATTAGAAGTATCAATTATATTATTCCCAAGATTCCAAATTTGTTGCCTACCGCCAATATTAGATACTGTTGTTCCCATAAAAACCTACTCCTTTTCTACATATAGTCTAAAATACTCGTTTTGCTCATCGTGCTAACTGCTTTAAGCGTCGCTTCATATGTTGCGTTTATGTATGCTAACTCTGAAATTGCTGTCGCTAAATCAACATCTTCAATTTCTTTACGATTTTCTTGAAGCGCTAGATCTTGCTCACTTAAAATTGTCTTAAATGTGTCTACAGTGTTCATAGTTGAGCCAACTTCCGTCGTACGGTTAATGACACCATCTAAATTTTTCTTATTTTCTTCTAAAAACGGTTGTAATGCTTTTTGATCACCACTTTGCAAAACATCTTTCATCTTTACTAACGTTTGAATTACAGGTGTTAATAAATCATCGCCTTTACGAAACGCTTTAATTTCGTAGCCATCATTCAACTTCCACATTACATCTTCATTTCCACCTTGATATATTCCATCTTTTGTAAATGGCGGCTTATCAGTACTATCACCACCAAAAAGATAGCGCCCTTGTTCCTTCGTATTTGCTAGATAGACGACATGCTCTAAGATTTGATCAATTTCTGTTCCAATAGATTTTAATTCTTTTTCACTATTCGTCCCATTTAATGCTTGTATCGTTAATTGATCAACTCTCGTTAAAGATTTCACAATACCTTGCAATGTATTTTCCGTCTGACTTAACACATTTTTTGAATCTGCTATATCCTTTTGCATTTGTTCAATATTCGCCAACGAATGTTGAATTGCAAATGATTTACTTGCTGCAAGTGGATCTTCACTCATAAGAAGATTTTTCTTCCCTGAAGTTACTTGATTTCGATGATATTGCTGTTGGGCATTCAAATCCATTAACTGATTCTTTGCCCAGTTTGCATTTTGAAATGTAGATACTCTCATTTCTATCTCCTCCTTTATCTATTGAAAATTGATTGGAAGGTGAAACCGGAACTATTTCCGGATTTCCTCCATTCTTCCTTATCCGGCAACCGCCCTGTATCTCTGGTCTTACACCGATAGGTCCTCTATTAGGCACTGACCGCTTCTACACTCTGCTGGTCCTCTCTTCAAACATAAAAGAAAAGGGGTTTGTTTTTACCTCTCATTATCTAATGATTGAAAACAGACTATCAAACACTTCATTCATTGTAGTAATAGCTTTAGAATTCGCAACGAAGTATTTTTGGAAGGCCATTAAATTAACCATTTCTTCTTCCATATTCACGCCTTCGATACTCATCTTTTCTTGCTGAATACCTTCTAATAAGTCTCCATGAATTTTTTGATAACCGTTCACTTCACTTTTATCAGATGCTACCTTCACTATGAATTGGTCTAATGCTTTTTTATATGAAAGACCATCTTTATAATCTTCATCTGTAATTCCTGCCAATTTATTTGCAGTTTCAGCAGATATTTTCATTTTCGAAAAATCATTCGCAAATTCTGGATTTAATTTCAACTCTTTCGCATAATCTCCAACGAAGAAGTCTTTTCCCATCACTGTATTTACTTGATTTTTCACTGAACCCATTAACTCTTCAAGATTTTTCTTATAACTACCAATCTGCCCTTTTGTATCGATTGCAGATTTTATTGCCCCACTAGTTAAAGGAATTTCCGAACCGTAAATTTCAACAGACATAGGTTCTTTCGTTTTATTTAATTGCAATGGATATGTATCTTGTCCATTCACTGTTAAAACGCCATTCATTCTAACACTTGCGATATTAGGATTCATAGATTCATAAGATACTTCTATATTGGCATACTTAGACATTTCTGTAACGATACGGTCACGTTCGTCTAAAAGTTGATTTGGCACTTGTGTACCAGCTTGCCCAATTTTTTGATTCGCTTCTGCTAAACTGTCAGCAAGACGATTAAATTCATTGACATGCGCTTCAATATCTTCTGTCGTCTGCGCTTCTACTGAATCTAAATTTTTCGCAAGTTTATTTACCTGACTTGTAAACTTCCCAGTTTCAGAAATTAGCGTATCATAATAGTTTGATTGCTCTGGATTTTTTGCCACTTCTCGAAAAGCATTAAAGAATCCATCCATTAAACTAGATAGTGAGTTTTTGCCTGTCGTTCCTACCATAGACTCTACTCGTGATAAAACCGAGTTCTTATAATTATAGTAAGAGAGCTGAGATAATTGGTCGTTAAACTGTTTCGTCTTCACTTCATCTGTAATACGATCAACACCTAACGTTTGTACACCATAACCAATTCTCTGTTCTGGCGTATGACCATTGCTCGCTCCAACAGATCCGTAATTCACCATTTGGCGCACATAGCCAGGTGTATGAATGTTTGATAAGTTTTGTCTCGTCGTTTGTAATCCCATTTGGGCCGCTAACATACCCGATAACGGGGTATTGTAATCAGATAATCGCATAATGCTTCACTTCCCCTTTACAATAGTTCATTCATAAAGATTTGCGAATTATTGTTTCGTTCTAAGTTATATTCAGAAACTGAATCCACAATACTTTCTGTAGTTTTTAATAGTACGTTTAAGTAATATTGATTTTTCAAAAGAAGCATTTTTACATTTTCTTCTAATCCAATTAAGTTTTTTTGTAATTTTTCCATTTTCTCAATTTCTTCTTGAGAAAAATACGAAAATAACGCACTTACGCGAAATGATTCCACTCCCTGTTCTTTACAAAACTGAACAACCATTTCTTCAAATGATCTCGATAATTGTTTTAAACCTTCAATGTACTGCAATTGCTCTACTTGTAACTTTTGAACTGCATTTACATTTTTATTTTTTAAATTCTCATATATTTGTTCTCCAAGCGTTTGAATGTTTTCATATGCTTTTTGAATAATAACGAGCTTTTCATATAATTGTATATACATATAGCTTCCTTCCCTTTTACAAGACTAAATTTACAATTAAACCGTGGATTTCTCCAATTTGATTTAACATTTCTAAATGTCCTGTTTTTGTATTAATTAAGTTCATAACATCTTCTAACTCATTCAATCCCATTTCCGCCTGTTTTACAATCGTCATTTTCTGTGAATAGCCATAACGCGGATGACGAGACATGACATCTTTATATTGCAATACATTATCAACGTAAAAATTCAAAAATGATTTTACTGTATTTTTGTATTCCATTACGTTATCAAGTGTTAATTCCATTTCGATTTTTTCTTTAATTTCTCCAATATTATCAACAAACGCTTCCATTTGTTCTAACAACTTATCTTTTTTCGGATCTGCATGCAAATTATCCGAAAATGCAAGTCCAGTCCTGACATTTGCTTCTTTCGGCATTTGAGTAGCAGGCGGTATATGCGATAAGATTGGATTATGCGAGATTGAACGCAGCATATATATCACCTATTTATTTTTTTATTTCTTCCAAAAGTTAATCGTAAAATCTAGTTATTTATAATTATACTCTGAACACTAATATTTTGCAGTTATTTTTTATAGAAGATATGTTACAATTTAGCATGAGGTGGCACAATTCTATGAATATTTTTCTTTGTGGTTCAAATCAATTAACAGCATTAGATCAAGAAGAAATCAAAAAATTTTTAACTGACTATGCTCACAAACATAAAATTTACATATTATGTTATAAATCTATTGAAAATGAGGTACTTCGTTTTTTCGTTGAAAACGAAAGACTCGCTCAAAATTTATGCCTTTACACGCTCCAACCGTTACAAGCAGTAACAGATGAATTCCAAGAAATCGTAGATTATTTAAAATCACACGGAGCCGAGTATGTTGCTTTTGATCACCCTTCCGACTCTATTTATCGATCTGATTATATGTTTTTTGTGAAACAAATTATTGAAGATACCGATTTAGTTCTCTGTTTTTATAACGGAGACAAACATACATCTGTCATTCCCGTTGACATTGCAAAAGAAGCTGGGATTGATGCTGTCATTTATGATTTACCAGGTTTACATGAAAAACAAATGAAAAAAAGCTTTGAACAAAAAATTCGTATGATGTAAAGGGGGCGGCACAATATCGTTATTGTGCCCATTGTAAATATGATAATTGAACAAGATTATGATCATTTTATCGCGAGTTTTAAACAACAATTCAATATGGATATCGCTTCGTATAAACAAGATAGGATGCGCCGTAGAATCGATGCTTTTATTTCAAGAAAAGGCTTTGAAAACTACACTACGTTTTTAAGTACTTTACGTGTTGATCAAAACTTATTTTTAAGTTTTATTGACTATATTACAATTAACGTTTCAGAGTTTTTTAGAAATAAAGAACGTTGGCAAACGTTAGAATCGAAAGCACTGCCAAAATTACTCGAACAAAATAACGGAAAATTAAAAGTATGGAGTGCCGCTTGCGCTGCTGGCGAAGAACCATATACACTCTCTTTAATTTTATCGAAACATCTCTCTCCATTTCGCTATGAAATACTAGCAACGGATCTTGATTTTCATATTTTAGAGAGTGCAAAACGTGCTCAATATACGGAACGTTCTTTGAAAGAATTACCTAGCGATTTGAAAGAACGTCATTTCACAAAAGAAGATGATATATATTCATTACATCAAAATATTAAGCAACACGTCACGTTCAAACAGCATGACCTATTAATGCAATCGTTCGATACAAATTACGATTTAATTGTTTGTCGTAATGTAATGATCTATTTCACTGAAGAAGCAAGAGTCAAGCTGTATGAAAAGTTTAGCCGTTCTTTACGAAAAGGCGGTGTGTTATTTGTCGGTAGCACAGAACAAATTTTAACACCTGAACGATTCAATCTTCAGCGTTTTGATACATTCTTTTATGAAAAAATATAGAAAAAAGCAGGATTATTGCACCCTGCTTTTTTTGTATTTATTTACTAAAATCATAACGAAGAATTGCGTGATTCCGTTCATTTTTTATATAACTCGAATTAAAATAATACAAGCAACCCATATAAGGAGAAAAAGAAACGTCATAGACCATTTATGTTCTTGCACCGTTTGTTTCAACGCCTGTGATAATTGTGTCATATTCATTTCTGCCAGTGCTCTCCATACACTTGCATCCCGCTCTTTAGCTGTGCGATCCGTGACGCTAATTAAAATGGTTTCGTTAGACAATTTCGTGATATACGCAGTAATAACCGTTACCATTAAATTTATATTTCCTTCTGATGAATCACTCTCCACGCTAGAGAGGAGTGCACTTACATCTAATAACGGAATGTGTACCTTTCTACCAAATGATAGTTGTACTTCAGCGAAATCATACGTTCCATCTAACAAAGGAAGTTCTTTTATATGCGCCTGCTTAACAAGTCCTTGCAGGCTTCTCATGACTTGTTCAAATATTTTATCTGTTTGCTTTCCTTCTCCAGATAATGTATGTAACTTTTTAAAGAGTTGTAATACTGTATCCATCTCTTTAGAAAGCATTTCCTTCATAACCTTTCCATCACCTAAACTCGCAAGTAAAATCCCGATTTCATTATTTTTCGAAATAATCTTAGACTGTCCAGTAAACACTAGATTACTATACTTTCGTTCTTTCTGGATTTCATGTTCCGAAATAGCTGCAGGCTGTTTTAATGGTTGTAGCGTCTTATTTTCAATTGTCGTACGTTTAATTTCCATTTAAGCGCCTCCACTATGATGAAATAATTAGCCCCATTCTTTATTACTCTTTAACACTAAAAATAGTACGAATAAACCTGACATAATAGCAAATACATTAGAAGCTTGTATTCCATGGTCACTTTTAGTTTCTTTCTTATCTTCTGGCTCTTCTTTTTTTTCTTTCTTTTTCGAAATGACTTGATTGTTATTATCTTTATCTTTTTGAGCCTTCGTATTATTTACTTCCTTGTTGTCTGTGAGAGGCTCTTTTATAACATAAGTAATTTTTTCTTTCTCTTTCAATGGTTCTTTTATAAGGTCGTTTACCTTCTCTTCTTTTTTCAGAATTTGAACAACTGGCTGTTTTTCTTCCTGAAGCGGGATTTCTACTTTCGTGTCTTCCTGCTTCTCAGTTTCTTTCTTATCTTCTATTTTATTTTCTAATTTATCTTCTTTCTCTCGTTCTTCTGTCTTTTTATCATCTTCTGTTTTTTGTTCCAAAACAGAAACGACATACTCACTTTCTTCAACGAGTTTATTTCCAGCCGCATCTACTACCTCTACAAGTAGCTCGTATGTCCCATTTGGCAATGCATCCGTTATTTCAAATACTTTTTGCCATTCCATGTCGCGCTTATTGTAATCTAATAAAAATGTAATCTCTTTATTTTCTTTTCCTTTTAATGTAACACGAACTTCTTTCACAACCGATTCCACGTCTGCCGCCTTCACTCTTACACGTATAGAATCGCCTCGTTTTCGTTCGATTACATTCTCCGTCGCCTCGTCAATAGTGACTTTATGCAACTTCGGCATCTCTTTATCTATTGTTGGTGTTTCATTATTTATACGAATAAGAGGAACTTTCACTTCATTTTCTATAAGCTCTTCTTTCTCATTTTCTTTAAAACTTTGAATAAGCTGAAGGTTCCAATCACCTTGCAAATCAAAAATCCCGACCTTATAGTTAGCAATCCATCGCTTCGTCTCTTCTTCATAGTCAAAAGGTATCATTCTTTCTTGCTCATACAGATTACTGTTTTTTGGCAAACGCAACATACCTTTTATACTTTGAATATTTTTCTCTTTTGGCTCTACAATAATCCGTACTTCTTCGCCAACCTTTAATTCTCGCTTATTTATTGTAATAATCCCTTGATCCGTCTCTATCTTTTTTTCGGTTTCTTGCTCATTCTTTACTTCTTGTTGTTCCTTTTTATCTTGCTTCATTTCCACCTGTTCTGGCTGTTCTTGAACTTCCTTATTCTCTTCTTGTACATTCACTTCATTTATATTTTGTTCTGGTACATTTTGCTCTTCCGCCTGACTTTGCAGCGGGAAGAGCAAGCACACATGTATGCATAGCCAGCAAATTAGAAAAAACTTTACGCTTTTCATCTACTATTTCAACGCCTTATAGTGATTTCGTCACTTTTACTCCGAAAAATCCATCTACATTTACAAGTTCACCATACGCCACCAATACATCATTTACATAAATTCGAATTGGTTCATCAATATCTTCATCTAATACAACGGCTTCATTTTCTTGTAAACTTAATATATCTTGAATCGTTTTCACTGTACTTCCAAATACAAATTTCACATTCATTTCTACATTTTGTAGAATAGATGTATCCATATACACTGGCTCAATTTGTTTCACTTCTTTAAATTCAATAGGTTGTACAACAGATTCTACAACCTCTTCTTCCATTTCTTCCTCTGCAATCTCTTCTTCTGCTTCCACCATTGGATATAGCAGTCGTCTTACCATTTCTTTCGCTTCTGAAATCGGTAAAATTTGATACATTTTCGATTGAAGCAAGTCGCCAATTTCAAGGTTGAACGTAATTTGAACGAGTTCATCCACTTCCATTGACTCTCCCAAATATTCCATTTCTTCTTTTAACGTGACAAATTTAACGTCTGGCGGCGTCATGTCCATCTTCTCTTTAAACATTTCTGACATCGCTGTTGCCGCATGCCCCATCATTTGGTTCATGATTTCTTTAATACCGCTCAGCTCTAATTCACTAAGCTCTTTCTCTGGATCAATCTCCCCTGTTCCCATCATCATTAAATCTACCATTGTCAAAGCAACATCTTTCGTAAATACGAATACGTTCTCATTCTTTAAACCTTCAACAAAATCGACATTTAAAATCACAAAGGGAACCGGTACACCGTCATAATGACGCACATTAATCGCTTCTACATTGGGTGTACTAATCGTAACCGGCTGATTTAAAAGCGTTGATAATACCGTTGAAGCTGAACCGATGGAAATGTTGGCAATTTCCCCAAGTACATCTTTCTCTTCTTGCGTTAACTGTTCTTTTTTAACATGTTCTTCTACAATTTCAGCTTCCGCTACTTCAGCTGGCTCGTCTTGCTCTTCTACGCCACCAGATAATTGTAGTAATTTATTTATCATTTGTTTCGCATGTTCAACTGAAACAATTTGTACGAGTTTAGAGTTTACAAGATTATCTATTTTAAGGTCAAACGACACTTTCACAATCGTGTTATTTCCAGTTATTCCAGAGATTTTCTCCATCTCTTCTAATAACTTTACGACTTTAATTGTCGGCGGTGACATGTCTACTGTATCTTGGAAGAATTCCGACATAGACGTCGCTGCGAATCCCATCATTTGGTTCATCGCTTCTTGTACAGCACTTAGCTCTAATTCACCAAGTTCTTTTCCCTCTTCCACTTCACCTGTTCCCATCATCATTAAATCAGCAATAGATAAAGCAACATCTTGCTGAAGGACAAGTAGATTTTCCATATCTAATCCTTTTGTAAAATGAATATTTAATACAACATGAGGAACCTCAACATCACTTGTATCGTATAAATCCACTAACTCTACATGAGGAGCAGTTATACTTACTTGCCTATTTAAAATCGTTGATAATACTGTCGAAGCAGAGCCAAATGATATATTTGCAATTTCGCCAAGAATATCACATTCTTGAGGCGTTAAAAGCTCCTTTTCTTTTTCTAGCACAATTGTGCTCGTATCCCCTTTTGTGTGTTGCTCAGGCATTTTCCCTGCCTCCTCATTTTTGTTTTTCTATTAAATGAATACACTCATTACATTTTAACAAACTTATTACGTAAATCGTGAACATGTATTTATTTCCTGTTATATATATTATTTTTTTATATTAGTATGTAGTTAACCAAAAAGCTCCCCAATTGTATACAAGTGGGGAGCTTTCCTTCATTCCTATTATAAACCTTCTGGGTTTAAAATGAGGACCACTCGTCCATCGCCGAGAATCGTCGCGCCAGAGAAATAGTTCGAACTCTCTGCAAAGAAATCACCTAATGACTTTAAGACTATTTCTCTTTGACCGATAATTGTGTTTACAATAAGTCCATAGCTGCGATGTGTATTACGAACAATTAACACAGGAACCATTTGACTTTCATATGATTCAAATGCCTCATCTACTGTTTTTTCACCAAATACAGTACTTAAATGCTTCACTTCAATAATTTGATCACGATAGTTTAACACATCTTTTCCTTGTATGGATTGGATGTCTTCTCTCTTAATTCGAATTGCTTCAACAATATTACCAAGAGGTAAAGCATAACGTTTATCATTCGTTTGAACAAGCATAGATTGAATAATGGACAACGTTAATGGAAGTTCAATTCTAAATGTACTTCCCTTTCCTTCTTCTGAATCAATAATTAAATGTCCACCTAAACTATGAATTGTATGTTTTACAACATCTAATCCAACCCCGCGCCCCGAAAGATCCGATACTACTTCTGCTGTACTAAATCCTGGTTGGAAAATGAGATCAAACACTTCACGATCCGTTAATTTATTTGCCTCAGATTCTGTTACAACACCATTTTTAATCGCTTTTTCTAATACTTTCCCTTTATGAATTCCATTTCCATCATCCGTAATTTGAATTACGACATGATTTCCACTATGGAACGCTTCTAATTTAATTGTACCCGTCTCATTTTTCCCTGCATCACGACGTTTTTCAACAGTCTCAATACCATGATCAATTGCATTACGAATTAAATGAACGAGTGGATCACCGATTTCATCAATAACAATTTTATCAACTTCTGTATCTTCACCCGTAATTTGTAAATCGATTTTCTTCCCTAAATCTTTCGCTAACATACGTACCATACGCGGGAAACGATTAAAGACTGTTTCAATCGGCACCATACGCATGTTTAGAAGTACATTTTGAATATCTTTTGAAATATCGCCTAATCGATTTAAATGCTCAATTAATTCTTTGTTTTGAATTGCTTGTGCCAATTCATCTATGCGACCACGCTCAATTACACTCTCTTCAAACATGTTCATTAATCGTTCAATTTTCTCTAGCTGCACACGAATGGAACGATTCTCACCTTTAGCATTTTTCGTTTTTGCAGTACTTTTAGTTGGCGTAGCACTTGCAGGTTGCTTCGCTGCCTCAATAGGTGCTTCCACCTGCGCAACTACAGACGGCTGTATCATTTCTTCTACTCGCGTAGTTTCTTGCGTAGCAACCATCGAATCTACTTCCTGTAATGATTCTCCTTGTTTCACTACTACTTTCTCAATTTCAGAAACGTGAAGCACTACCTGTTTCACTTCTTCTTCACTACGATCCGTATTCATAAATACTGTAAACTCAAAACCGAAAGCATCCGCTTCGATCTCTTCAATACTAGGAACCGTTTTTTGTATATCGCCTATATTTTGCAGTGCTTCAATACACATAATGGCACGTACTGCTTTTAAAATAGCTTGCTGTTCAACGGTTATATGCACTTCATGCGAAACTGCATCATCATTGTTTATAGACTCTTGCTCTACATGTTCCATAGAAGTTTCTGCATTTCCGTTCAATAACGCTTCTAATTTTTGCTTCGTTGCGACTACATCAATATTACCCATTCCGCCTTGCTGCACATCTGCAACCATTTTCTCTAAATTATCAATGCATTCAAAAATCACATCAATAATATCCGCATGTACTACTATATTCCCATGACGAATTTCATCTAAAACGTTTTCCATTTTATGCGTTAAATCCGCCATTTCCGTAAATTCCATACTCGCAGACATACCTTTAAATGTATGGGCTGAGCGGAATATTTCTCCCACAACATCCATATCAGTGGGATTTTGTTCTAAAGTTAGCACATTTTCATTTAGCGACTGTAAATGTTCTTCCGATTCTTCAAAAAATATATTTAATAGATCTGTTTGCATTTTCATCCCCTACCTGTCTAACAAACATTTCATTTATGTATAACAATTTAGTGTTTTAAAATGAGAAAAAAGGGGCCACACATCTATCCGTTATCACTGTTTTGATTCCTTGTGGCACCCCTTTTATATTAGCTATTTGCTACTTTTGTTAAAGCTTCGATTACGCGATCTGCTTGGAATGGCTTTACAATAAAGTCTTTTGCCCCGCCCTTAATTGCATCTAATACCATACCTTGTTGTCCCATTGCTGAACAAATAACAACCTTTGCACTTGAATCAATTTTCATAATTTCTTTTAATGCTTCAAGTCCGTCCATTTCTGGCATAGTAATATCTAATGTTACAATATCAGGTTGAAGTTCTTTATATTTTTGAATTGCCTCCACTCCATTTTCCGCTTCTCCGATTACTTCAAATTCAGAATTACTTTTTAATAAGTTTTTAATCATTGTTCGCATGAACATCGCATCATCTACAACTAAAATTTTATGTGCCATTCTTTTTGATTCTCTCCTTCTATGTATAAATATATCTTAATATTTCACCTTATCATTCTCACTCATTATACAAAATAAAACGATAAAATTTAATATTTTTTTAAAAGAATTTCTGCATTTTAGTATTTTATTACTAAAATACTAAAATACTATTCTTTAATATAAATGACAACGCGACGGTTTTTCTCCCAATTTTGCGGTGAATCATTCGGTACAACTGGCTTTGTGTCTGCATATCCTACCGCAGCTAACCTTTTATCCTCCACATTATACACTTCAATTAAATGGTGGATCATATTAGCTGCTCGTGCTGAAGATAATTCCCAATTAGAAGGGAACTTTTCATTATGGATCGGTCTACTATCTGTATGCCCCTCCACAACAATTGAGTTTGGTACGGATTGAAAAAATCCGACTAATTTGCTAATAATTTCTTTTGCTTCAGGCTTAACGTTCGCATCACCTGTATCAAATATTAAATTATCTACTATAACAACGCTTACCCCTGTATCTTCTCGATATACATTCACTTGACTAATACCGTTATTATCTACATATGCTTTTAACTTTTTGTACAAGTCGTCCATTCGCTTTTTTGAGACCATTTTTTCATCATTTTTTTCATGTGAAATATCTGGTATAGTATTTTCCATTACTTTTGCATCAACTTGCTCCGTATCACTAAACTTTTCAAGCATCTTTGACAATTTTACTGCATCCTGCTTTGAAGTAGCAACTAGTAATACAAAGAAAGTTAATAATAACATCGTTAAATCTGTAAAAGTCGTCATCCAACGAGGCGATCCCTTTTGCGGTCGTTTTATCATCACCATACCACTCCTTGCAATATTAGGCTGCTCGTTTTACTTTTTTTATCTTTGTTTCGTATACATACGTATCGAGTTTTAACTTTAATTTAGACGGAATTTGTCCACGATACAATTCTGAAATTGCTTCAATAACAAACTTCTTCTCTGTATATAAATCTTCAATACCACGATACACTTTTTCAGCAAGAGGGATTGCAATCATATTTGCAAGTACTGATCCATACAATGTCGTTAACATCGCAACTGCCATCCCTGTACCAATTTGCGATGTGTCTTGCAAGTTTTGAAGCATAATGATAAGACCAATTAAAGTCCCTATCATACCCCAAGCCGGAGCGAAATCGCCAATTTTATCTAATAATACTGCCCCTTTTCTTAATTCATACACTTCCGTTTCAACATCTTTCATTAACACTTCTTTTAATTCCTCTTCATCGTAACCACTTAACATTAATCGAATTCCTTTTTGAATAAAAGGATTGTCCACCTGCTCTCCATCAACCTCTAAAGAAAGCAAACCGTGTTTTTTAGATTTTTTTGAAAAATCAACAAACAAATCCGTTAACTGTTCTAAATCTTCTTCTTTTCTATGTAAAACAGTAAAAATACTTTTCGTATATTTTTTTATTTCTCCAAATCGATATGCCACAACAATTGTCGCAGTTGTTCCCCCTATGACAATTAAAATAGATGAAACATCTAAAAAGTTTTTAAAAGCTTTTATTCCGCCTCCACCAAGCATAATTGCCGCTATCACTATAGCAAAACCTACTAAAATGCCAAATGGGCTAGAAATGTCAAACTTCCTTTTTCTTCTTTCTGGTCTAGCAAATCCTTGATTTTTGTCTCCCATATTCCTGCCCTTTCCTTTTCATTTTTGTAAAACATTTTTTTATTTTAATAATGCGTTTTCACATATAATGCTTATTATATGCTCGTCATCTATTTATCGCAATATACTCATAAAATTGACACATTTCATTTCCATATTAGAATTATAGTATGGAAATATGAGGAGGATCACGATGGAACATAACATTTTACAAGTCATTGCACTAGCAGAAAAACTAAAATATGAAATGCGACATAGCTGGCTTTCTAACGGACGTCAAGAAAGCGTTGCTGAACATACGTGGCGCATGTCTCTAATGGCCATTTTAGTTGAACCTTATTTAGATCAGAAAGTAAATATTGAAAAATTACTAAAAATGGTTATTATTCACGATCTAGTCGAAGCAGAAGCTGGTGATATTCCTGCTTTTGATACAATGAATAGTCATGAATTACAATTACAAAAACAAATAAATGAACAAGAAGCAATTTTAAATATTAAACGAACATTAAAAGGTTCTCTCGGCGAGGAATTATATGATTTATGGATGGAGTTTGAAACGAAAGAAACATACGAAGCAAAAGTTGCTAACGCACTTGATAAGCTTGAGGTAAAAATTCAGCATAACGAAGCTGATATTGATACGTGGCTGCCAATTGAGCATAAAATGACATTCCAAGTAGCAAAGCATACAAACTTTGATTCTTTCCTATCTAAATTACAAAAAATCATTGAGCAAGATGGTGAAAAAAAATTATTAGCTGCCGGCATTGACGTTGAAGCTTGCAAACAATAATGAAATAAGACACTCAGTACGAGTGTCTTATTTCATTATTGTTGATACAGCCTGCTTGTAAATAAGTTGTTGTTTTCCATCAACTAACATTAAAACGGTAAATTTGTCTATTGCAACAACTTCTCCTACTATTCTAACGCCACTCTTTAAAAAAATTGTAACAATACTTTTTTCTTCTTTTATTTGTTTATATAGCTCTTCTTGTAAATGTTCCAAATATATCTCTCTCCTCTTCGTTGAATATCTTAATATAAAAAACTGCAAATTATTTATGTACTTTATCTTTCGCATTCATAAACTTATTAATAAGTATATCTAAATCTCGGCTAAATAACAAAACTTTATCATGATCCAATCCATGTCTAGCAACAAGTTGAATTAGCTCTTTCTTTTTAGTTTCTATTTTATTTTGTAGTTGTCCCATCTCCATCTCTTCACTAAAACTCCCTTTTCCCATAATATTACTTGTAAAATTATAGTACAAATCCTCTCATAAAAAAATATAAAAATGGTTTTTTTTACAATTTTTATATTTTTTATGAACAAATCGCGAAATATATAATGATTTCTTCACATACCCCTAGCTCCATATACAATCAAAATGACCATACAGGCGTTTGTCTAATTACTCAAGAGACTGGCTCCTTTTCCATACGAAAAACATACTGTATACAGTAGTCCATGAATTATATAGATTAACTTACTCAAAAGGAGGAAAACATATGAGTTATGGTGGAAGTTGCGCTGGTTTCGGCGGTGGATTTGCTTTGCTTATCGTACTATTCATCCTTCTAATCATCATCGGATGTAGCTGTTGGGGTGGCGGCGGATACGGATACTAATATATCCTATCCTTAACAAATGAACGAAAAACTATAAGAAAACAGCTCATATTTGAGCTGTTTTTTTCATACTTTCGTATGAAGTTATGTCCCTCCTTTTTCTGATTTCAACTCATAAAAAAATGTTTACTATGAAATAAGAAATATTTTTACTTAAGAGGATTACTATGATTAAAGCTCTTTACGAAGCACATTTACCTGTCCGCAACTTAGAGGTATCAATATCTTTTTATGAATCACTTGGACTGAAATTATATAAAAGATGAGATGATATTGCTTTCTTTTGGATTAGGGAAAATGAAAGTTGGCTCGGTCTTTGGGAAGGCACAGAATACAAAGTTAAGTATCACCCCTCTTTACGACACATCGCCTTTCAAGTAAGCTTACATGATTTAGAAAATGCGATTCATTGGCTAAATCAAAAAGGAATTTCAGCACGAAAAGATTTCGGAATGGAACCAATTGAACCGATTGTTTTTCCAGAATTAGCGCATGCCGCCGTATACTTTAACGATCCTGACGGAAATAGTTTAGAATTGATTGCACAATTACCTGTTGGACTCCCTATAGCCGAGAAAGTGTATTTAAGTGAGTGGAAAAAACAAATTCAAGCATCAGCATTACATAAAGATTAATCTTGTTAGCTATATGCTGTATCTTTGTAAGTTTCATATGGCTTTACCTGTTTTATCGCGGGAAACTTAGTGAAGAATCTACTATCACTTAATAGCATGTTTATGTACATGCTATTTTTATTTATGTCGAAAAACAGAGGAAAAAGGCGATTTATTTTTCTTACGTTCTAATTTTTTAGAATGTACAATAATTTTAGATTATAAGAAAGGGGATATTATAATGTTTGAAGATAGGCTTACTATTTCAGCTGAGCAGCAGAAACTTATTTCCAATGCAACACGTATTCAAATTCTTCACCTTTTAAAAAACGAAGCACTCACTGCAAAGCAAGTAGCTACTAAACTAAATAAATCTGCTGGTAGCGTACATTATCACATTCAAATTTTGTACGATGGAGGGTTACTTGAATTAGTAGACACGAAAGAAAAACGAGGAATTATTGAAAAATATTACAAGGCAAAATCCGCTCATTTCTATATTGAAGAAAGCGGCACAGAAGGAACGAATACAGGCAGTCATATTGTATCTCATTTATTTTTAACTCCAGAGGAATTACAACAGCTTACTTGGGAAGTTACACAAGTTTTATTACGATGGGAAAACAAAACCGCTCGTCAATCAAACTCTGAAGAGGAATACGCTATTTCCTGCAGGCTAAAAAAACAATGAAAGAAAGGGCCATTTGTTCATGAAAAATAAATTATTATTATTGTCGGGAACAGGAATTTCTCGTTTAGGTGATTTTATGTATCTCATCGCCCTAAACGTAATGGTGTTACATAGCACAAACTCCCCTGCTGCTGTAGCAGGATTATGGATTGTCGGTCCAATTGCGACCGTTGTTACAAAAATATGGTCTGGTAGTATAGTAGATCGATTAAACAAACGGTCTATTATGCTCATCACAGATATAATTCGGGCAGCTCTCATTGGCTGCGTTCCACTATTTGATTCTATTTGGGCCATTTATATTTTTATCTTTTTAACTCGTATCGCTACATCATTTTTCGATCCAGCTTCATTTTCTTATAAAACAATGCTTATACCTGCTGAAGAACGCGCTCAATTCAACGCTTGGAGTAGCTTTTGTACAAGCGGGGCTTTTATTATCGGTCCAGCTCTTGCTGGAATACTTCACACCACGCACTCAGCATCCTTTGTAATTTACTGCAACTCACTTTCCTTTCTACTTTCTACTATTCTCATTTATTTCTTACCTAATATTACGTTACAAACAAAGCAAAGCGAAGAAGTTGCAAATACTTTCGTACAAACATTACGAAGTGATTGGAAACAAGTTTTTTCATTCGCTCGAACTGAAACGTACATTATTCTCATATTCGTTTTATTTCAAGCGACTATGCTTGTCGCTATGGCACTTGATTCACAAGAAGTTGTTTTTACAAGACAAGTACTGTTTTTAACCGATATAGAATACAGTATGCTTGTTAGTATAACTGGCGCTGCTTACGTTTCCGGTTCATTTCTTGTCTCTCTTTTTGCCAAACGTTTACCAATTCAATATTGTATCGGATTAGGGACAATTTTCACAGCAATAGGCTATGTAATTTTCGCCTTTTCAAATTCATTTATCGTCGCGGCAGGCGGTTTTATTTTACTTGGCATTTCTTCATCATTTGCTGGTACTGGCTTTTTTACATTTTATCAAAATAACATCCCGGTTCATATGATAGGACGTATCGATAGCGTATTTGATTCCATAAAAAGTTTTATCCAAATCTTTTTCATTTTAGCAATTGGAGCATCCGCACAATTTCTTTCCGTTCAAATGACTGTAATAAGTAGCTCGTTACTCATCCTTTTCCTTTCCTGTTTATTAGCAATCCGAGTAATGACTCCTTCACGAGAAAAATATTTTAAGGCTACAGGATTAACCGCAACATAACAAGCGGCGATTTGCTAGGTAGTAAGCCCTCACTGATTAAAGTTTTACTTTATGTTAAAATATTAATGAAATTTGATTATGTAGGAGGGCTTTTTTGAATACTATATTCATGTTCATTTGTATTATATTAGTAGCTTCTATTTTACAAACGAGTACCGGTTTTGGCTTTTCTATTATGGCAACACCTTTCTTACTCATGTTATTTCTACCACAAGAAGCTATACAAATAAATATCATTTTATCATTCATTATTTCTATATCACTCATTTGGAAAATAAGAATGGACATTGATTGTATTCTACTGAAAAGATTAATTGTCGGCAGTATAGTTGGTGTTCCTTTTGGTATTTTCATTTTCGTTTCCATTAACATCAATACGTTTAAATTAGCAATTAGCATCTTGCTCTTACTATTAACGTTGATGCTAATCTGTAACTTTAAGATTCAATCAACAAAATCTAGAGATTTCTTAGCGGGAGGATTATCCGGTCTTTTAACGACAAGTATCGGTATGCCGGGACCACCTCTGTTACTGTACTTTACAGGAACTGATACAAAAAAAGAGAAGCTGAGAGCAACTACTTTAGCTTTTTATCTATTTATATATTTCATTAGTCTACTAACGCAAATACTCTTTACTGGCACAAACAAAACAATTTGGGAATCAAGTTTTTACGCTATTCCAATCGTATTTCTAGGTTTGTATATAGGTCAAATTATTTTCAAATGGCTTAATCAACGGATTTTTAAAATATTTACATACATCCTTTTAAGTTGCACGGGCATGTATCTTCTTATTGAAAGTTTGCATTCGTTATAGAAGTTGCTTTAGTTTGTGTCATAACGGATAAGTTTTCAATATTTTTAAACGTGCTAACAATAAAAAGCGGCTATTATGCCGCTTTTTATTTTCAAATTAAATATTTTAAAACTAGAAGCCCACCTATTGCTATTACAAAGACATTGAAAAAAATCATCCAACGTTTTTCAAATTCTTTATACCTCTCTTCTTTCACTCCACATTTTTTAGCTTTTCAATTAAAAGTGTTAATTCTTGATTATACTCTTTACTTCCTAATTGTATATAGTTATTATCTATAGTAATTCCATATACATTCTTCATTTTTTTATGTCTCGAAACTGCTTGAATTGAACTAATTAGCACATTGTACTCATTTATTTCTTTGAAATAACAATCTAACGATTTAATTCGTAATCTTGTATTTGTTAAAACAATGTAATAATAAAAAGCAGCACCTGCCGTTAATATATTCGGTATAACTTTAGAATTTACAAGACTCCCCTCTTCTACTAATATTTCGCATTCGATTTCTTCTCCTTCTTGTAAATCTTTCCGAACTGATTCTTCCAACATTTGCACCGTTAATTTCTTCAATAATTCTCCGTTTTTCACATAATACTTATCTATATTGATAGTCTCATCCGCTTCTTTCTCTAAACGTGCAATTTCTTCGTCTGAATATTGGAGCTCATTTAACATAGATAATAATCTTTTATCCATATTACACACTCCCTTTCCATAGTTTTTGAATTTTTTTCTTCCCACGAGAAATTCGATTGTATATATAATCCGCCGTTACTTTTAATTCTTTTGCAATATCGTCAATGGAATATCCATCAATGTACCTCTTTAAAAAGATATATCGATCTTTCTTATTTAAATCTTGGACTATTTCCATAATCTCTTCTTCTTGTTCTATTTCATACCTATCATGGACACCTGTATCTATCTCTACGTCTTTATCGACTTTATTCTCTTTATATACTTTCTTTTTATATTCCAATGTCTTTAATTTAGTAATACCAATCATCCAAGATTTGAAGTTTCCCTTTTCCATATCAAATTGTTCGATATGAAACCAAATGACAGTAAATACATCGTTATAACAATCATCCACATATTGTTTCTCCATAGGGCTACTTAATGATTTATGAATAATGTATAAAATTAATTTTCCATATTGATCAATTACTTCTTTCAAAGCATCTTGATCACGTTTTTTCATAGCTGTAATTAAATCCACTTCAGAATCGAAAATCATAAACATCTTCCTTCCTCAATTCCCCTTTAGCAGCTGCCTTTACTTACTATTGGCATTTCACTCTCATTTCCTATCACTTTTGTAAAAATTTTTTAATTTTTATGTATATGATAACAAATAAAATACCTAAGTTCAGAAAATGGTATCTACATTCTGAACTTAGGTATTAGCAATCAAACTATTCACTTAAACTAACATCTCATCACAAATCTCTGTTACATTTTTAAAATATTGCAAGTTCTCCTTCACTTCAGATCTGCCTTTTTACTCATTTCTTATTAAATCCTTTTTCACTTAAAAACTCTTTCATATGCATTCTTTTTTCTTTAGACATAAACGAACTCATTGATTCCGTCCATGTTGCGTTTTTCTTATTTGATGATCTTTCTTTATAATACGCGCTCATCGTTTCATCGTATTCGTTTAGTAATTCATCATATTTCTTTTCATCATATCCATTTTCATGAAGGATTGCTGCTACTGGTAAGCGTGGTTTTACTCCATGATCTTCATCTGGTACACCGACTGTCATTCCGAATACAGGATATACTTTATCCGGTAAATGAAGCAATTCGCTCACTTCTCTCGGATTATTACGAATACCACCAATATAACAAATACCGTATCCTAACGATTCTGCTGCTAACGCCAAGTTTTGCGCAAAGAGTGAAGCATCTACCGTTGCTACGATAAAGTCTTCTACTCCTTCATGCTTTATCTCTGTACCATGTTTTTCACATGCCATTTCAAGTCGTTTTAAATCTGCACAACAAACAAAGAATGCTGCGCAGTCCTTCACATGACGATTTCCGGATAACTCTGCTAGTTTCGCCTTTAAGTCTTGATCGGTTACATATATAACAGAGTAAGCCTGTACAAAATGCGAGGAAGCAGCATGCTGCGCAGCTTGCACCATTCTTTCTACTACATCTTTCGGAATGGATTCTTCTTTATATTTACGAACTGAAACGTGTTGCTCCATTTTATGTATCATCTCATTCATGAAAATCACTCCTTTTTTCTCTTCCTAATGAAAAATTAACATATCTTTTCCAATATTCACAACTTATAAGCACAAAAAGAGCAATTCTTTTTGAATTGCTCCTTTTAAAAGATCTATTAATACGGTAAATGAAATTATATCGACGATTTTTTCAATATATCGACTTACCAACAAATAACGACAAATTCATTCCAAATTATTCCTTATCTTATTACGCTGTTTTCAACACTTTAACACCTTTTACGATATTCCAAATGAAGTAATAAATCCCTACAAGAATGAACACTGCATATGTGATCATGATCCCAATTCCAGCACCGTCAGATTGATTGAATCCTAAACCGTATATTCCTGATATCGCTACCCCTCCGAATAAAATTGCATACGGGAAAGTATGTGACCAAAATGCTTTTTTCGCGTGATATTTCACTTCATCCTCTGCAACGAAGTACACGATAATTGGTAGTAAAAATGGTGCAAAAAAGATACTAAAGTAACATAGTGAAGATAATATATTATTTCCTTTCATCCGATTCACCTCTAAATAGTTTTTGTTATCTTCATTATGTCAGGAATCCATTCTAGAAACTATCGCTTTACCTTTCATTAAGATGACATATTTGTAAGATTCCCCTCAAAAAATCCCGCCTAGAATACTAGGCGGAATCACTTTCTCTATATTCGATTCATAAACCAATATTGCGTAATGGCTAAATATTCACGTATATTCGATGGAATGACAATTCGCTTTGGTGTTTCGGCCGGAAGACCTTCTAATTGTAAACCTTGCTTAGCTGCTATTTTTTTCGCTCTAAACATATGGAAGTCATTTGTTACGATCAATCCTTTTTTCATATTGTCCGGAATTAAAGGTTTTGAGAATTTAATATTTTCATCTGTACTCGTTGACTTATCTTCCATTATAATGCGGTCTTCTGCAATTTTTAGTTTTATTAATTCATTTTTCATTGCTAATGCTTCTGAAATATCTTCCCCTTTTCCTTTTCCTCCAGACACAATAGCAATTGCTTTCTCATGTGCTTTCAAATACTCAGCTGCTTTATCAATACGATATTGCAATGAGTACGATGGTTTCGTTCCGTTTACTTTCGAGCCTAATACAATGATATAATCAGCTTCATAGGTGGCATTCATTTGCCCATGCTTATAAATGTTATATTGTAAAAATCCCACATAAACGGCGCAAAGCATTATCATTCCTATCATATACTTCATTATTTTTTTCTTTCTCATATCTATATACTCCTATGTTCTTTGCTTCTTTCATGATAATATCCATTTATTTGTTTGTATACAGACAAATTCCAATTCAACCTAATTTATCCTCTAGAAAGTAATATTTATATTTCTTTCGGGAACAGTAAGTACAACTTTGCACGAAGGAGTGTCTCTATTGCTTCTCTTTTTATGTAACGTATCGTTCTTTTTTATCTTATTTTTACTATCACTTAAGATGCTCGGTAAATCAGCTTTAGCACAACTAACGCCTCATGATTTTGGTGCTATTATCTTTTTATCTTATTTAGCTTTTCAGGCCATACCAGTCTCTGGTGCTTTGCAAGCTTTTCTCGGTATGGTCGTTATTACATGTTTGCATTTAATCCTTACAAAATTAAGCCTATTCAACAAACTAAATCGTTTCATTCTCGGGCACCCGATTATTTTAATTAAACATGGTGATATTATTTTTGAGAACTTACAAAAAAGTAGGTATCCCATTGCTGAATTACTTTCTAATCTTCGCGTCGCAGGATACCCAAGTGTTCATGAAATTGAATACGCTATTTTAGAAGCGAATGGAGCCATTAGCATTTTACCAAAGCGTGAACTTGTCCCATTAACTCCGAAAGATTTGAACATAGATGTTAAGTATGCTGGATTACCAATTGCCCTTATCGTTGATTCACAAATTCAATACGATAACTTAAAGTTAATTCATAAGGACGAAAAGTGGTTATATAAAGAATTAAAAGAAAAAGGCATCACAAATATTAAAAACGTTGCCTTTGCGTCTGTTCAAGAAACGGATGGTTCTTTTGCTATTAGTTTAAAAGAATAAAAAATCCCCTTACTTGCTCAAGGGGATTTTCTTCATCATATTGCTTCTTTCTCGCCTGCCATGTTTAATGGCACAGGATGTTTCATACGATTCATCGTAAATACGATAATCGCTGTCAATACTTCCGCTACTGGCATAACGAGCCAAATTCCGTTTATCCCAAATAATTTCGGCATAATCCATAATAACGGAATAATAAATAGCAGCCCTCGGCTCATTATAATAAGTACTGATTTTGTCGTTTGTCGCACTGATTGGAAGTACTCTCCATACACAATGTTATAGCCTAAAAATACATATTGGATAAAGAACAAGCTCATACCTGTTAATGTTAACTCCAATAACTCTGGAGATTGGACATCAAATAGACCAATAATATATTTCCCGAAGAATAATCCGACAATTATTGCAACGCCTCCAAGTACAACTGCAATTTTCACTGCAAACTGCAATCCTTCACGAAGTCTCTCTGCTAAATTTGCACCATAATGGAAACTAGCAATCGGTTGTAATGCTGCACCTACACCAAAGAATAATAGCAATGTCATTGCATGAATACTATTCACCATCGCATAAGAAGCGACTCCTACTTCTCCTGCATATTGAACGAATGCAATATTAAAACCAATCGTTACAATCGCTACTGTACTTTCTGCTGTAAAGCTCGGGAAACCGATTATCATAATTTGTTTTACTGTATCCCATTCAAAATGGAATTTCGTCCATTTTAAAATACTACTTTTTCTAAAGAAATGCGTTAATAATACAAGGAAACCAATCGCTGCTGAAAGAATAGTTGCTGAAGCAGCTCCTGTTACGCCCCATTTAAAGATGAAAATAAAGATATAGTCAAACACTATATTTAATACAGCTGTTACAACTAAACCTGCCATTGCTAAATTAGGATTTCCATCATTTCGTATAAATGTACTTAAAATATTTTCTAAAACGTATATCATTCCAAATGTTAATAATACGTGTAAATAGTCTAACGCATACGGTAAAATTACTTCATTCGCACCGAATACGTATGCTAAATCTTCTATTCTCCATAAGCAAATTGCCGCTAAAACGCCTACAATAATGACTGCTACCGTCATGGATTGAGTAAAAATAGACCTTGCTCTTTCAATTTTATTTTCACCTAATGCAATGGAATATAACGTTGCCCCGCCCATTCCAATCCATAATGAAATAGAGAAGAAAATTGAAAACGCTGGAATAGCCACGTTTACTCCTGCCAATCCATTTGCTCCAACTCCCCGACTAATCATTACCGCATCAATTACAATATTAACCGACATTAATACCATTCCTAGAACAGCTGGTATTAAATAAGAAATAAATAAACTTTTTATCGGTTTTTCTCTTAATTTTTCTGTTGCTTCCATACTATTATGCTCCTTTTTTCAACTCTCTTTTCTTAGTTTAAACCTTCAAGTAACTTGAAGGTCAATAGAGAATTTAAAAAATAGGTAACTGAATTATCGTATTTAATACCCATTTGTAATGATACGAGTGCTACAGCTTATTGTTTTATTTTTTCATGATAGGAATTTGAATTTCTGTTACTTGCTCCTCTGGATTTTCTGTTACAGACCAATCGATTAATCCAATCTCAATCGCATCTCCACTTACTTCATATCCTTCTTGATCAATGTATGCAAGTAATTCCTTATACGTTGCATCTGTTTCTTCATACGGTCCATGATGATAAGAACAAGCATATAAACCTTCCTTAATCTCATCTGAATTATGCACTTCATACGGCATATAATCCAAAAGAATAAACACGCTACTATACGCTTGAAACTCATTTTGCATGAATCCTTTTTTCGCAACTGTTACACCAATATCTCCAGAAAATAAACTATCATCCATTTGCCTCATATTTTTTTGCAACGAATGAATGTAGTACTCAAACATATCATCCGTCGTATTCGGAGCAACCGCAATGGCTGTTATTTTTCGCCGCGGGATCTCTTTTATTACCATTTGTTTAGCTTTTGCTTTTGTTGCTTCCTTAATCAAATGAATTCTATGCTCCATTTTCGCCAAAGCATACTCAATTTCTCTTTGTTTTTTCAACATCATTTCTTGTTGTTTTTCCAACAAATTGAGTGCGTATGCTGGATTTCTTTCATCAATATATTTCTTAATTTCCTTTAATGGAATATTTAATTGGCGTAAAAACTTAATCGTATCTAATAGTGAAAATTGATCGATTGTGTAATAGCGATAATTTGTTTGTGGGTCCACAATGGACGGATGAAAAATTCCTTTTTCATCATAATAACGTAAAGTAGATTCCGCTATATTATGCATTTTTGCCATTTCTCCAATTGTAAAGCGTTTGTTTAATAACATCTTTTATTCCCTTCCATTTCTATTTATTTCATTATATGTTCATTCTATCTTCAAAACAAAAAAGAATTCCCTTAAGAGAATTCTTTTTATTCATCATTACACCTCTATAATTATAGGAAGAATCATCGGTTTTCTTTTCGTACTCGTATATATATACTTCCCTAAAGCTTCTCTTACTTCTCTTTTCAAAATACCCCAGCTATTCACTTTCTCTTTCTTTACATTATTAATCGTAATAACAGCTAATTTATTTAATTCCTTCAAAAATTCTTCTGAATCACGAACATAGACGAATCCACGAGAAATAATATCAGGACCTGAAATTATTTCTCCATCCACTTTATTAAAAGTAATAACTATAACGAGCATTCCATCTTCTGAAAGTTGTTTTCGATCACGTAATAATGCATTTCCAACATCACCAATTCCTAATCCATCTACATATATATTTCCTGCTTGTATTTTTCTCGATTGAATTGCCACTTGATTACTTATATCTACAACATCTCCATTACGAACGATAAAGATATTTTCTTTTTCGACACCAATTGATTCCGCTAGCAAGCTATGGTGATGTAGCATTCTAAACTCTCCATGAATGGGGAGAAAATATTTTGGCTTCATTAATGTGAGCATTAACTTTAATTCTTCTTGATATGCATGGCCAGATACATGGACTCCAGTAGAACTGCCTGATCCGTAAATCACTCTTGCCCCTAATGCAAATAAGTTATCGATAATTCGCGAAACATTACGTTCATTTCCTGGAATAGGAGTCGCAGCTATAATAACTGTATCTTCTGATAAAATATCTACTTGTCTATAGTTTCCACTAGCTAAACGCGCTAAAGCTGCCATTGGTTCTCCTTGACTTCCTGTACAAAGTATTGCGACCTGCTTTGGATCTAAATTATTTACCTCATTTGCTTCAATTAGCATACCATCTGGAATATTTAGATACCCTTTCTCTAGAGCAACTTCTACTACATTTACCATACTTCTGCCGAGCAAAGCCAGTTTTCGATTTGTTTTTATACAAGCTTCAACTATTTGCTGAACACGATTCACATTAGAAGCAAAAGTAGAAATAATCACTTTCCTATTTGCTTTCATAAATATTTCCTCTATCCGTTCCCCTACCGACCTTTCTGATGGGGTAAATCCAGGTCGTTCTGCATTTGTACTTTCAGATAGTAAAGCTAATACACCTTCACTACCTATTTTAGCCATTTTATGAATATCAGGATGTTGATTATTAACTGGTGTTAAATCAAATTTAAAATCACCTGTATGTACTATAGTACCTTCTGGTGTATGAAAAACAATACCGAGGCAATCTGGAATACTATGATTCGTTTTAAAGAAAGTTGTCTTAATAGTACCGAAATCAATTTCTGATTCTGAATGAATCACGATTAATTCTGTATCACCTTGAAGGTTATGTTCCTTTAATTTAATTTCAATTAAACCTAACGTTAACTTCGTCGCATAGATTGGTACGTTTAGTTGTTTTAAAAAATATGGTATTCCGCCAATGTGGTCTTCATGTCCATGCGTCACGACTAATCCGCGAATTTTTTCTTTATTTTCTTGTAAGTAGGTGACATCTGGAATGATTAAATCAATTCCTAATAAACTTTCATCTGGAAATTTTGATCCACAGTCAATAACGACAATATCATTTTCAAATTGAATAACATACATATTTTTCCCTATTTCATTTACTCCACCTAAAGCAACGATAGACACGTTGTTTTTTAATGAATTCAAACTATAAACCCTCCCTTTCACATTTATAACTCGTGAAATCGTATTTAGGCTTTATTATTTGTAATGAAAAAGGACTTCATACTATTTCATACATATATAAATTCACACGCTACTCTTATATGTATATCCCCAATTACACAGTCTCTCTCTAAAAAAAACCCCATTTTTTCATTGATTTTTTGTAAAATCTATTATATATTAATTACAGGTTCAAATTACGAGTTCAAAAGAACTTGTAATTAGACCCTTTGTTTAATGGGTTTTACATATTTTCATTAGGCAAATTCCGAGAAATCGTATGATAAAAATAAAAATGATAAGGAGAGGATCCGATGGAATTCGAATTTTTCTTTCAAATTGCACTTATTTTATTAAGTACAAAGCTTGCTGGTGATCTTAGTGTTAGATTAGGTCAACCTTCTGTACTAGGTAAATTAATTGTCGGTATCGTTATCGGTCCAGCTGTATTAGGTTGGATTGAAAATTCAGAGCTTCTAACACAATTAAGTAATGTTGGTGTTATTCTTTTAATGTTTATGGCAGGACTTGAAACAGACTTAGAGGAATTAAACGCAAATCGTAATTCTTCTTTAGCTGTTGCACTTGGAGGTATCATTCTTCCATTCGTAGGTGGTTACGTTTCTGGTCTTATTATGGGAATGGAACAAGGAAATGCTGTATTTTTAGGATTACTTCTATGTGCGACAAGTGTTAGTATTTCCGTACAAACACTTCGCGATTTAGGAAAGATGAAAACACGTGAAAGTACAACTATGCTGGGCGCAGCTGTATTTGATGACATTCTTGTCGTTATTTTATTAGCATTTGCAATGAGTTTCCTAGGTACAGACGATGTTAACTTAACAATGATTATCTTGAAGAAAGTTGTATTCTTCGCTTCTATTATTTTAATCGGATGGAAAGGTGTTCCTGCGATTATGCGCTGGTTATCACCGCTACGCGTATCTGAGTCTATCGTGAGCGCGGCTCTTATCATCTGTTTCTCATTCGCATATTTCGGCGAACTATTAGGAATTGCTGGTATTATCGGTGCTTTCGCAGCTGGTATCGCAATTTCTCAAACGAACTACAAACATGAGGTAGAAAAGAAAGTAGAACCAATTGCTTACGCTATGTTCGTTCCAGTATTCTTCGTAAGTATCGGTATGAATATTACATTTGACGGTATTGGCGATCAAATTTGGTTCATCCTAGCATTAACAGTAATCGCTGTATTAACGAAACTAATCGGTTGTGGCTTAGGTGCACGAATGACTGGATTTGACGCTAAGTCTTCTGCAATTATCGGTTCTGGAATGGTTTCTCGTGGTGAAGTTGCACTTATCATCGCAGGAACAGGACTTTCTTCAGGTCTACTAGCACAAGATTACTTTACAGCTATCGTTATTGTCGTTATTTTAACTACAATGATTACACCACCAATGTTAAAATACACTTTTGGTGCAAAAGATAAAGCAATGAAAGCAAGTAAATAAGTTTAATAAAAAAGAAGCTTACTATCTTATAAGATAGTAAGCTTCTTTTTCGTTTTATCTTTAAACAATCCCGTTCGTTTTTAACCATTTTTCAAAAATAATTCGCGCTTCATCATCATCAATATCATTACGAAATGAATACACCATAATGCCATAATCATCTACATATTCACCTAGCTTCATTTCCTCCACTTTCTTATAAAAATCGTCTACCTCATAGTGTGGAATATAAGCATCCCAAACTGGTTCATGTATTCTTTTGTACGCTGTCACTTCTAAATCATATCCATCTTCATAATATCCGATGTGATAATGTTGACTAGGATCATATTTCTTCATAATAATTTCCCTCCCTTTGAAAACGTATCATATTTCACCTAATAAAGTGAAACTTTAATCAGCCCTCACCAATCGGACTTTAATGGGCAGCCCGCCCCCCACCTAACTCCTTTGCTTTCGCTGCATTTTGAGGTGGGGGTCTTACTGCCCATTAAGTGGGATAAACAAAAGCGAGCTGTAATCACAGCTCGCTCAATTCATTAAATGCGTTCCATCGCTGTCTTCAACGTTCCAACAACAAAGGCAATTTCTTCACTTGAAATAACAAGTGGTGGCGCTAATGTTAAGACGTTATTATATCCTGCTGTTGTCATACCGTTTCTACCTATAATTAACCCTTTTTCTTTGCAAGCATTTACAACACTTGCAATTTTGTCGTTATCAATTGGCTCTTTCGTCTCTTTATCGTTTACTAGTTCAATTCCCACTAGTAGACCTTTTCCTCTAATATCTCCAACAAGTGGATGCTCCCCAATTTCTTCTTTTAATTGCTCTAATAAAAGAGAACCCATTTGCGCAGATCGCTCAATTAAATTTTCATTTTCCATAATTTCTAAGTTTTTAAGTGCTAGTGCACAAGCTGCAGGATTTCCACCAAATGTATTAATATGACGGAAGAATTCATATTCTCCCTTTCCTTTAAATGCTTCATATATTTCTTTTTTCACAGCTGTTGCTGATAATGGTAAATATGCACTCGTAATGCCTTTTGCCATTGTAATAATATCAGGCTTCACATCATAATTCATAAATCCAAATGCCTTTCCTGTACGTCCAAAACCGCAAATCACTTCATCGCTAATAAGCAGGGCACCGTGTTTTTGACACGTTTCATGAACAGCTTTCATATAGTCTTGTGGCGGCATTAAAATGCCTCCGCCTGTAATAATTGGTTCCATAATAAAAGCTGCAATCGTTTCACTTAGTTCCCATGTCATGACCCGATCTACTTCTTTTACACATTCTACATCATAAATGTTCTCTCTTTCTATTCCAGGCATACGATAACAATCTGGCGGCGTTACATGTAAAAATCCTGAAGCAAATGGCTCATATTGATATCTACGCTGTGCTTGTCCCGTCGCTGCCATCGTTGCCATTGTATTCCCATGATAGCCGCGGTAACGTGACATAAATTTATAACGATGTGGTTCACCTTTTTGCGCATAGTATTGTCTCGCTATTTTAAAAGCTGTTTCGTTCGCTTCCGAACCACTATTAGAGAAGAAAATAACATACTCTCCTCCAAGCCATTCATTTAATTTTTCTGCAAGCTTTATAGCCGGTTCATGTGATTGTGACATCGGAAAGTATGATAATGTTTGTAATTGCTTATAGGCCGCCTCTGCAAGCTCTTTTCTGCCATATCCACTATTCACACACCAAAGACCACTCATACCATCTAAATATCTTTTTCCTTGTATATCTTCAACCCAGCACCCTTCTGCTTTTGCCCCTACCATTGTACTATTTGGACTAAAGGGACGCATTCCGTGCCAAACATATTGCTCATCTTTTGCTAATAATTCATCAGTCTGTTTCGTTTTCATCATTTCTTCCACCTTCCATAACAACTTATTTTTCACAAAAGCTGCGCTGGTACCATGATGATTTAAATTTCTCCCTGCTTATTTTCATTCCACAAAATTAAGACAAATCCTACTTACAAAGCAGTATTATTTACAAGAAAATGACAAAAGAAAAAGGAGCTTTTCTTATCTATCGAAAAGCTCCTCTTTTTTAATGCGAAGACGCGTCACTAATACCATGCCCAGTATTAGATTTCACGAGAATTTCATCAAATTTCGCTGCATCTTCTTTCTTACTAGATAAAACAGTTCCTAAATACGCTGCAAGAAATCCGAGCGGAATCGAAATAATTCCAGGTGTCGTATATGGGAATATCGCTTCCCCAACAAATATAGCTTTTCCAGCTACAGGGTTCCATACATTTGGGCTTAACGCTACAAGAACAATAGCTGATACAAGACCAGCAATCATACCAGAGATGGCACCTGTTGTATTGAAGCGCTTCCAATATATTGTGAATAATATAACTGGCAAGTTTGCACTCGCTGCAACTGCAAATGCTAACGAAACTAAAAATGCTACGTTCAATGTTTGAGCAAATAACGCTAGTATAATAGATAATACAGCTACTCCAATAGACGCATAACGAGCCATGGATACTTGCTCTTTTTCCGTTGATTTCCCCTTACGGATAATTTCATTATAAAAATCATGTGCGAATGCGGATGCTGCTGTTAATACAAGGCCTGCCACTACAGCTAAAATCGTTGCAAAAGCAATTGCTGATACGAAAGCAAATAAGAAATCTCCGCCCAATGCTTTAGCTAATAAAGGTGCTGCCATATTACCAGCTGGATTTGCTTTAATAATTGCCTCATTTCCTACAAACGCTGCTGCCCCAAATCCTAAGAAAATCGTCATAATATAAAATGCGCCAATTAACCATGTCGCATATACAACAGATTGACGTGCCGTTTTTGCATCACGTACTGTAAAAAAGCGGACAAGAATATGTGGTAACCCTGCTGTACCAAGAACTAGTCCTAAATTTAAAGATAGCGTATCAAGACCATCTTTATACTTTACACCGGGATTTAAAAACGACTCTTTTAACGGAGTAGCTGTTTTCATTTGCGCGAACATTTCCGTCACACTGAAATTAAATTTGGCGAAAACGATTACAGAAATAATAAATGTACCAGCCATAAGTAATACAGCCTTAACGATTTGCACCCAGCTCGTCGCAGTCATACCACCAAAAATAACATACACAGTCATAAGTGTACCAACGATTAATACAGATGTTGTATATTCGATTCCTAATAATAATTTAATAAGTGCACCCGCACCAACTAATTGTGCAATCATATAAAAAATGGATATCGTCATCGTATTAAGCGCTGCAACTCCGCGAACTTTTTTCGCATCAAAACGCGCCGCAATCATATCTGCTAATGTGTATTTCCCCAAGTTTCTAAGCGGCTCTGCAACTAAGTATAGTACAACTAAATAAGCAACTAAGAAACCGATACTATAGAAGAAACCATCAAACCCAGTTAACGCGATCGCTCCCGCTATACCAAGAAAAGACGCAGCAGACATATAATCTCCCGCAATGGCCAGACCATTTTGCCAACCAGTTAATCCCCCTCCAGCTGTATAAAATTCACTCGCATTTTTCGTTTTCTTCGATGCAAAATAAGTTATGACGAGTGTACCAAGTACGATGATTAAAAATAGTGCAAAAGCGGTTGTATTCAAAGTCAGCCCCTCCCTTTTTGCATCTCTTGCAGAATGTTTTGTGAGATTTTATCAAAGGATTCAGCTTTTTTGCTGTAAATCATACATAATGACCACGTCATAATAAATTGTGCAAAAGCAAATATCCACGCCCACGTAACATCACCAAATGCCGGTGTATTGAGTACCTTTGAATACGATGTTAAAATAGGTAACGCAATAAAAAAACTTAAAAAGAAAATACTCATTGGAACGATGAACTTCTTTTTCGTATTTAATAACAATTGAAATTCTTCTGACTGAACAACCTCTGTATAATTCACCTCATTTTGTAACTTACGTGCTGACGTATCATCTCGTTTCATTCTCTAATCCCCTCTCTTACTGAAAGTACAATTCCCCCTTGTATACCCAAAAACTGAATTTTATAAATATTCAGAAACTTATTTTCATTTTAGACAATCCATACATTCCTGCAAAGATTTTTCGATAGACATTTTTCGGCATTTTCCCCTAAATTTTTAATATACTTTTTCAACATAAAATTCACGTGCCAGTGCAGCTTTCATACTCATTAAAACAAAAACAGAAGTAATGCTTATCGCACCACTTCTGTTTTTTTCTCTTTTTCTAAATTACGAGCTGTTTCGCTTAATTCAACGTCTTTTCCATCTTTAAGTGTTCCAAATATGAAATCGAATACTGGATTTGAAACACCAAACCAAAATTTTTCATTTTTATAATGGTGTAATATGTGCTGTTTTTTTAGCCACCTACCGAACTTGGTGACGGGACGAATTGGCTTATGTGCAATATAATGTTTCCATTCATAAACGAGAAGCATAATAATCATTCCGATTCCGAATGAAAGTGTAATGGTAACACTTTTTGTTATCACGTATGATATAAGTAAATATATAGTAAAGCTCGGTATACTAAACCATACAGGCAAAAATAAAAGTTTTAAATCATCTGGATATACGTGATGGTCATAATGTAATCTTCTTAGCATTTTTAATAAAAATACGTTTTTAGGTGGTTTTAAGTGAAATAAAAACCGGTGTGTCATATATTCGTTTAGCGTATAAAAAATAATCCCAAACAAACATGCTAACAAACCGATCCATGTAAAAAATTGCATTTTTAAAATAATAATAAAAACAAATAAAATACTATACATAATAACGATATCATGTTGTAAAAAGAACTCTTTCCCCACCCTCTTCATCTTCCTTCCCCCTTTTCAAAAGAAATAGTCGCAACATATCGTTACGACTATTTCTTTTCTATATCTTATTCTATACGCTTTACAAATTTGCCTGTTGCTCTATTGTCGAGAAAAAATTGTTCGGTCCAAATATATTTTGCTTTGGAATAATATGTTCTACCGCAAACACTGTTACTTCTCCTCTTTGTACCTCTCCAATGATAAGTCCAAATATTTCATGATTTACAGCAAACGTTGGTTGCTTTGTTTGTAGTAATCTTGCTGCATTATGAAATACCGCTTCATATAGTGGATTTCTATCAGTAATTTCTTTTCTGATTTTTGGCGCTAACGTAATAATGATTTCTTTTCCGTCAATAGTGGTTCGATACATAAAAATCTCCCCTTCAATCTTATGTGAACAACTGTAAAGCTTTGTATGCAAAATGGATAGAATATCCTACTAAAATAATACCTGCTCCGGCTGTTATATAGCCAAGTGCTTTTTGCTTTAATAATGTTCTGCCAAAATGGACAGAAAAAGCAATATTTACATTCCATAAAATAATACCAACGATAATACAAAGACTGTACAAAAAGGCTTCTTGTTTCGTTACCTTCGTAAGCAATGAGCTAAGTGTACTTCCGTATATACCAAACCAAAAAACAAGATTTAATGGATTGGATATCGCAATTAAAAAACCTGCCATAAACGATTGTTTAAGGCCGCCTACCTCTTCTTTTTTATATTCCATATTCGATTGAGAAATTCCTTGTTTTACACTTTGAAATCCTAAATAAAATAATAAGAAAAACCCTGTGCAATACATAAAAGCTTGTACATATGTATACATAAACAGAGAAGATAAACCGAAATAGATGAGAAGCATAAACAAAATATCTGCTGTCATTCCACCAATTCCAACAACCCACGCATGCCAAAAACCTCGTTCAATTCCTCGTTTTAACATTTCAATATTAATCGGACCTACTGGCGCAGCTAATGAAATACCTAATACAATTTGTTGTATAATTGCTCCAAACATCACTCTATCCTTTCTACTTCCTTTACTATTAAGTAATGATGTAATAATTAAAAATAGACTAGCTTTCCTCAAAATATTTACTACTAAAATACCCTTTTTTATCCAAAATATACAAAAGAGCCATCCAGATGATGACTCTTACTTTTCTATCTTATGAAGAAAAGGACATTTTCCTTTTAACGGTTCTACATCGTCTCCTATAAAGTATTGTTTCCATTCACGATGATCCGGATCACCATAATGACTAATGTTAGGATGTTTCGGCAGCTGATCCCACTTTTCAACTCGCTCACGGACCGTTTGCCTAGAATATGCTCCTTTAGGACGATCCCCTTCTAATCCATCAAATATAGTACGTGGCTGAAATCCAATAACGAGAGAATTTCCTAAATGCCTAGTTTTTCGTTGTTTATAGGCTGGTGCGTTTCCAAATGCGAATATCGGTTCCCCGCCAAATGAAAATTCCCATAAGTAATGATCTGGGTCTTCAGGAATTTGCTTTGGCCATGTTTCCTTATCGTTTTCATGTAAATATTGTAGTACTTTCCAAAAGTAATCACGGTAATATTCCAGTGATTGCTCCTCACATTCCGGTTCTACAAAAAGAAAAAATCCTCTTCTTACAATTGGACGCTCTTTCATTAACTCTAAAAAAGATAACATTGTATGTGGCAAATGACTCCAATCATTATGAGAGAGAAATGAATAACGAAGTTCATTCTTTTTTAAAGCTGTTAAGCCGAAATAGCACGGAAAAGTTGGTTCTAGCACAACACTCGAAAAATTTTGAAATTCCTTTGCAACCCAATTCGGTATGTCGTTTCTCGTTCTCATTCCTTCATTATCTAATAAATAAGACTCATTCATTCTTTCACCTCATTATGTATAGCGTTCAATTAAGACTATTACTTACTCGGCCTGTCCTATACCTATTAAAAAATTTGGCTAAAAAATTATTTAAAAATACAAAAAAATAAAATCGCTTACTTGACTAAATTCTCCCAATTCGTGTATATTTAAATTAATCATTTAGCAGAATATTCAAGATTATAGCATTTTTAGTTTATATTATCTTTTCAAATGAATTTCACTAAATGAAAAAACGTAAATGTTTTCTAGGAGGAATTGTAACATGCAAGGAAAAGTAAAATGGTTTAACAACGAAAAAGGTTTTGGATTTATCGAAATTGAAGGCGCTGACGATGTATTCGTACATTTCTCTGCTATTCAAGGCGAAGGCTACAAAGCTTTAGAAGAAGGTCAAGAAGTATCTTTCGATATCACTGAAGGAAACCGTGGACCTCAAGCTGCTAACGTAGTAAAACTTTAATCCAACATATGACAGGAGGTTACCTTACTTGGTAACCTCCTTTGTTATTCCTTTGTATATTTCCGTTTTCCAGAGCAAAAACTATGTGAAATGCGCACTATACAAAGGAGGAATTATTAATGGGATCAGAAGTAAATGATTTTGAAGAAGTGAAATTCCGTGTAGAAACAGCACAAAAAATGGTAGGATCAGCGACAATTTCAATGGATCCAGATACATTAGAGCATGCGACTACTGCTGTAGAAGCAGCTCGCTCTCAGCTTGAAATTATGAAATCTGTTGCAACAGATTTAGACGAGCCATTTTTAATAAATGAGGAAAAGAAATTAAGCGAGTGCGAGCATCAATTAAATGAAGCGAAGCACTAAAAAACATCCAGAGAGTTTTCTCTGGATGTTTTTTCATGACAACTGTTCCCCATATTTTTTCAATGTTTCTCCAACTGTACATTGTCTTATACAAAAGGAATGAGCATAATACTTACTATTTGTCTTTCGATTATGTTCTCGCAAAAAACATCCTTCACAATACGTTTCTAATAAGTCATTTACCTCTGTAATGAGTTGCTTTTTATCCACTCTTGCACCTCTCTATTCGGTTATTTCTTTATGACTATCAATCACTGTTCCTTCTAATGCTTGCGTAGCTAATTGATGTGCTTCTTTATTTTGTTTTCTTGATATAGGCTCACATACAAGTTTTAATTTCATTTGCTTCGCCTTTTGCTCAATTTGATCTAAATAATGATTTAAATGTTCATCATAACAAGGCCATTCTCCAGCCAATTGCTGCAGTACAACTTGAGAATCTCCGCGAAGCGTGACCGCTTCATACTTAATCCCTAATTCCTCGAGTATATTCATGCTATATAGTAATGATGCATATTCCGCTTCATTATTATCATATATGCCTTCTATATATGCATTACGGCGAATTCGGTAGTTTTTATTTCCTTTTTTATAGTACACACATATACCTACTCCAGCTTCTTTCGTCTGCACATCATAACCACCATCAAAATAAACGAGTATTTCTTGAGGCTCATCCTCCACTTGCTTACTCAGTTTTTTCATTTCTTTTAATGACCATTCTGCATCCATTTCATCGTAAAATAATAATTCTTTCACTCTTCCTGTTTTCTCGAAATCCTCTGCAAATTGAAGTACTTCTTCTATGTTCATATAATCTGTCGTTAAGTCCGTCTGCAAACCGCGCTTTGTTTTATACAACCAATGAATTTTATATTTCATACTAAATTCCCCTTATATAAGACTTCTTATATGTAGCCAGCTAATGAAAGCCTCACTTTATTTTATTATATTTTATCAAGAGTCAAAGAATTATATTCAATATTATCACATGCAAAAAGAGCTATCCCTATAGGAATAGCTCTTTCATCTATTACATAAATCTTTCAAATTGTACTCGTTTATTAATCCAGTACATTACAGGCATACCAATCGCCATAACAACAAATTCACCGATTGCACATGTTAACCAAGTCAACATAAATGGTAAATCAAATGCAAGATGAAGTTCAATTGCAATCATAAACATTGTAATTGTAAAAATAACTGTATTAAAAATCATACGAGCCCAAACACCTTTAATAAATCGCATAGAAATAATCGTTGCAACTAATGCAAGAATAGATTGCCCTACTCCAAATACTAAATCGTAAGCGATCATAGGTGAGAAAAAGAGATTCGTTAAAAATACACCTAATACAATTCCGTAAATTGCTTTCTTATTAAATACAACGAGATGATTAAACATCTCTGAAATACGAAACTGTACATTCGTAAAGCCAAATGGCTGAATAAGCATAGAAACAGCAATATATAATGCCGCTAAAATACCATTACCGACTAAAGTTCTAATATTCATGACAAAATCTCCTTAGTTTTTTTACGTGGGATGGTTTCGAACCACGTTATTCGTTTTTTTAGCAACAAGATTATATTTTACGCGGTAGCCCCCCTTTCGTCAATAGATTCCTACCATGAACTACCCTTTTTCTTTTAGACAACGTATAATGAAATATATGAAAGATTTAGGAGGTTTTACTTCATGACTGCAACAATTCAAAATGAAAAAGTGATCGTTACCATCTCTGACAAAGGTGCAGAATTACAAAGCGTTCGCTTAAAAGAAGACAATACAGAATACTTATGGCAAGGTGATGCTACTTATTGGGGACGCCGTGCACCAATTTTATTCCCAATCGTCGGCCGATTAGTAGATAATACATACTACGTAGATGGTAAACCTTATTCTTTAACACAACACGGCTTTGCTCGTGATCTTACATTCTCTGTAGAAGAACAAAGTGAAACGAAAATCACCTACATTGTAACTAGTAATGAAGAAACATTAAAAAAATACCCATACGAATTCGAATTACTCGTTTCTTATGAACTAGACGGACAAACCGTTCATGTAACATACGAAGTAAATAACCCTACTTCAAAAGAGATGTTCTTCTCAATCGGGGCGCATCCTGGTTTCAATTTCCCGTTATTAGAAGGCGAATCATTTACAGATTACCATCTATCATTTAATGGTTCTGAACGCTTAGAAACAAGTGTATTAGAAGGACCTTACCTTTCAAATAAAAAGCAATTAATCGCTGAAAGTACAAATGAATTACCACTTACATACGACCTATTTAAAAATGATGCGCTTATTTTTGAAAATATGAATACGGATGAAATCTCTATTCGTTCTCATAAACATAATAAATTTGTAAAAGTAGAA
This sequence comes from Bacillus cereus group sp. Bc010, assembly GCF_027716745.1. Taxonomy (NCBI): domain Bacteria; kingdom Bacillati; phylum Bacillota; class Bacilli; order Caryophanales; family Bacillaceae; genus Bacillus; species Bacillus cereus group sp. Bc010. Next base: position 209,692 of record NZ_JAQFUY010000004.1, on the reverse strand, counting down.
TTTGACGGATTCCCATTTGTCGGCGTATGGACACCAGGCGAGAACGCACCTTTCCTATGTATCGAACCTTGGTACGGGATCGCTGATGAAGTAAATCCTGCAAAAGATTTCAAGGAAAAAAAAGGAATTCAATCTTTACAAGCGAATGAAACATTTACATGTCGTTATAGTATTACAATCGGCTAAGTTACTCTATCCCCTACTTCAATGAAACATATAGGTAGGGGATCATCTTATCATTTGGAGGTTTCTCATTTTGATTGAAGTATATATTGATGGTGCATCAAAAGGAAATCCTGGTCCTTCTGGTGCAGGCGTATTTATTAAAGGGGTTCAACCCGCTGTACAATTATCATTCCCCCTTGGGACAATGTCCAATCATGAAGCGGAATACCACGCTTTACTTGCGGCATTAAAATATTGCACGGAGCATAATTATAACATTGTCTCTTTTCGTACAGATTCGCAACTTGTTGAGCGAGCTGTCGAAAAAGAATACGCAAAAAATAAAATGTTTGCACCACTATTAGAGGAAGCACTGCAGTACATAAAAAGTTTCGATCTCTTTTTTATTAAGTGGATTCCAAGTAGTCAAAATAAAGTTGCTGATGAATTAGCTAGAAAAGCTATCTTACAAAATTAACGGGGGTATGAGTGTGAAAAAAGATTGGATTGCTCCTCTTGCTTTATTATTTGTGTCTTTTATTTGGGGAGCTACATTTGTCGTCGTTCAAAATGCTATGTCTTTCGTTGGTCCATTTACATTTAATGGTATACGCTTTTTATTCGCTGGAATCATTTTATTATTCGTTCAAATGATTTTCTCAAAAAAAACTTCAAAACAAGATATAAAACAGAGTAGCCTCGCTGGATTAACCATTGGATTCTTTTTATGCGTTGGCTATGTATTACAAACATTCGGCTTACTTTATACAACTTCTTCAAAAGCTGGTTTCTTAACAGGGCTTAGTATCGTTATGGTACCAATCTTGTCTTTTATCTTTTTAAAACAAAAAGCTACTATTTTTATCGTAATTGGCATTGCTGTAGCAACAGCGGGTTTATATTTATTAACAGCAGGTGATTCTTTTCAATTAAACATTGGAGATATACTCGTTCTCGGTTGTGCAGTTGCTTTCGCTGCTCATATTCTCGTTAACGGCTTCTTCTCTAAAAAAATATCACCTTTATTATTAAGCACATCGCAAGTATTAGCTGTCGGTATGTTTTCTTCTATTTGCGCCTTTTTGTTTGAAGATTGGGAAAAATTATTTTCAGTAGCACTATGGACGAATGCTTCCTTTTTATTTGCTCTATTTCTAACTTCCCTGTTCGCGACATCCATTGCTTTTTTCATTCAAACATCAGCACAAAAACATACGTCTCCAACGAGAGTAGCAATTATTTTCGCAATGGAGCCCGTTTTCGCTGCCTTAACAGGCGTTCTCGTTGCAAACGAACAACTTTCTATTTCCGCTATTATCGGATGCCTCTGTATTTTCCTAGGCATGGTTTTTGTTGAATTACCTTCTAAAACAAAAAAAGAAGCGCAGGCTGCGTGAAGTTACGCTTGTAACTTCCGCATAAAAGCCTTAGCGCTTTTTTTATCTGTAATCTCTTCTTCTTTCAATCGTTCTAATAGCGCAACAAAATAACTGCCATCAAACTGCAATTGATGTTTAATTGTCGCTTCTATTGCTGCGTTTACAATGCCATCAGATGCACCCGTATATCCTTGTCCGAACATAATAAACCCTTGCGCTTCCTCTGATAATTTAAATCCTTTCGTATGTAAGAATGAAAGATAATCTTCTACTGTTTGCATGATATTCCCACCTACTCAAAAATTCTCCACTTCTTATCATACATGTTTTTACACGCTATGAGAATGAAATTTATTTGACAACTTTGTAAACCAGTCGCTACTTCGCTTGCAATGGAGGATTTCCTTATAATATGGAGGAATATGTACAGTGGAACTTATTTCATATTAAAGGGGAGACACGATGAAACAAGCACTATTAATCATTGATGCACAGCAAGAATTAATGGATGGTAATGAACAAGAAAATGAAGTTTTTCGTAAAACTGAGCTATTAGCCACACTAAATACAGCCGTGCAGAAAGCAATAGATGCCAATGCCCTTATTGTTTTCGTAAGAGATATCGATGTTGCTTCTGGTAGCGGCGTAGGCTTTGAAGTACATAATACAATTCAAGTACCTCAGTCTGCAATCCTTATTAATAAAGCAGCCACAAACGCATTCTATGGCACTTCTTTACTTGAACTTTTAAAAGAAGAAAAGATTAACCATATTGTTATAGGTGGATGTAAAACAGAACATTGTATCGACACCGCTGTTCGAACAGCAACTGTACAAGGCTTTGATGTTACATTAATTAAAAACGGTCATTCCACAACTGATTCTGACGTATTGTCTGCCGAGCAAATTATTGGTCATCACAATAAAACTTTACATGGGCATTATAACGTTGATCATTTTTCTATGGTGAGAGATGTCGAGGAAGATCTCTTTCAGCCAACTCATGACCAATATCGTGATTAAATGAACTAAAAAAGAATCCTTACGTGAAAAGGATTCTTTTTTAGCCAAAAATTTGCGCTGCAATACTGTATAGTTCTCCATTTCTTTTCAATAATTGATCACTATTTTTCAACATAATGGGTGGTATATTCGCCCTTTTAAAACCAGCAATCTCTAACTCTTTCAGAAAATCGTCCTTTCCTTCTGTTACATCTATTCTTAATCTCCCATTATGGCCCCTTGCTAAAGCATGTACAATTCTCATTGCCATCGCATCATTTTTAGCAACAACCGGTCCTATTATTTTATTTTCTGGTGTTTGTATGCTTAAACCGTAACCTAATACATTTTGTTCCTTGTCCTTTACAACGATACACTGTTCACTTTGCATAATTCTTTTCTTTAAAAACTCTTTTCTATTTGTTCCAAACGCATATTCATCTATTTTTATTATTTTTTCTAACTCACCCTCTTCATAATTCATCACATAATCTTCATTTCTTACACAATAATCATTCGCATTGTATGAGTTACATATGTATTTAGAAACATAACTTACTGCCCTAAATCCTAATTTTTCATATAAAGGTTTCCCTTCATCCGTAGCAATAAGCATAAATGGAGTTTGAGCTGATACGCTATTCATGCATGAATTTGTAATCATCTTTCCAATTCCTCTTCCCTTATAATCTGGATGTACAATTACCATTCCGATAGATGCCAACGCCTCCCCATATAATATTATTGCTGCGCTAGCAATAAGTTCCTTTCTCTCATTCCATACGCCGTATACAATACCTGAGTTAAAAATTGTTTCAACTTCTTCCCTGTTATAATCCCAACCAATATAAGATGATAATGCTACAATATCGCCTATTTGTTCTTCCCTAAGACGCTCCACGCTAAATTCCAATTCAATCATACTCCATCCCCTTATCTAGACATTTAAATCCATCTTCCCAATTCAACTTGTACATGTTACCCTTTATTTGTCACACACATATCCTATTTTGACCAAGACTATATTGTAAATGAGGTGACAACATGCCCATTACGAATCGATTTTCTACCACCACTAACGGCGCACTCGCTATTACAGGAAATACTTTAGGCTTAAGTAAAATTAGTAATCAAAACCGTGCTGGTACAATCGGGGCAATTGGTGCATTCGCAACTACGAATACCGCTTTACAAGTACCTACTTTTCCTGCTGGTACAACGTTAAACTATACACAAAATAGTTCTACCGCTCTTTTAAATATACCTGCCGGTAGTACAATTCTTTACGCAGAACTCGTTTGGGGTGGAAACTATTTATCTCGTGATCAAAACATTACAAGTGTTTTAGGAAACCCCGTTTCTTTTACAACACCTGTTTCAACATACTCGATTACCCCTTCATCCGTTACAGCTTCTAATCAAACATTCGTTTCTGGATCAGTCACATTTGGATTTTATACGCGTTCAGCAGATGTAACATCACTCATTCAAGCTGCGGGAAGCGGCTCTTATACGACTGGATCTGTTCCTGGACTTGTGGATCCTTTAGATGCTTCTAATGGGGCGATTAATTCAGCTGGATGGACGCTTATCGTTGCTTATCAGAACGGAACATTACCCGCAAGAAACTTAACGATTTATGTAGCAGGAAACCGTGTTTCTGCAGAAACTGGTAGTGCCGATGTATCTGTTTCAGGATTTTTAACACCTTCCGGAGGACCTGTAAGCGGGAGATTGTTTTTAAGTTCTACCGAAGGAGATGCTGATCTAACTGGGGATCAAGCTTTGTTTGGACCAAATTTCAGTTCATTAAATGCTTTATCTGGGCCAAATAATGCTGTAAATAATTTTTTCGGTTCTCAGGTCAATAATGCGGCTGGAAATTTAGATACAACCGGGACATTTGGAACACGAAATCAGAGTGCTTCTACAAGCACAAATATTTCCGCAGGTCGGCAAGGTTGGGACATTACTTCTATTGATATTTCTCCTTATTTAACAAACTCTCAAGTGTCCGCAGCAATCCGTTTAACAACTAACGGAGATGCATATATGTTAAATACAGTCGGATTACAAATTAATATAAACTCGCCTAACATACAAGCAACGAAAAGCGTAAATAAAAGTGTTGCGGCAATTGGAGACATTCTCACTTATACAGTTACTATCCCTAACACCGGACTACTTCCTGCTAATAACGTTACTTTTACAGACATACTCCCTAACGGTACTTCCTTTATACCTGGCACTGTAACAGTGGATAATGTCCCGCAAACAAATGCAAATCCGGCTGCTGGTATATCTCTTGGAACAATTAATAATAGTGCTTCTCGTACAGTAACTTTCCAAGCAACCGTCGTTTCTCTTCCAAGTCAAAACCCTATCTCTAACACCGCTACTATCACATTTCAATATACACCAATTGCTGGAGGAACGACTTTTAACGGTCTTGCAACAAGCAACTCTGCAGGAACACAAATTAACCTCGCAGATATGAATGGAACAAAATCAGTTAACAAAATCTTTACTGACATTGGTGAAACATTAACTTACAGTATCGCCTTAACTAATATAGGAAATATCACTGCAACGAACGTTATATATACGGATCCGATTCCTAGCGGGACTACTTTCGTTCCAGGAAGTGTAACTGTTAACGGAATTACGCAAGCTGGAGCGAATCCCGCTAATGGTATATCAATTGGGTCTATTGCTGCTAATTCTACAACTACTATTTCATTCCAAGTACTCGTTCCATCTATCCCCCAAACAAACCCCATATTAAATAGTGGAACAACAACATATCAATATACTCCTATACCAAATCAACCGGCAGTAAGCGGGACTGATACGACGAATATTGTCTCCACTCAAGTGAATAATGCTACTGTAACAATGACGAAAGTAGTAGATAAAAATTTTGCAGATATTGGTGATACACTAACGTACACCGTTTCCTTTACAGGTACAGGTAATACAAGTGCAAACAATGTTATTTTTACAGATGCCATTCCTACTGGAACAACTTTTGTTCTCAACAGTTTAACAATAGACGGAACGACACAAGTAGGCGCAAATCCCGCAAACGGTGTGAATATTGGATCGATCCCAACTGGTACAACAAAAAATGTTTCATTTCAAGTAGTAGTAAATACAATACCCGCGTCAAATGTCGTATCTAATGGATCAAACGCTTCTTATCAATACATCGTCAATCCTAGCCAATCACCCGTTACAAAAAATATTTCTTCTAATCTCGTTTCCACTCAAATTAATAATGCGAATGTAACAGTAACAAAATCAACAAATAAACAATTTGCTACAATCGGCGAAACAATTAGTTATACAATCCTTATCTCAAACAGTGGAAATACAGCTGCAACGAACGTACAACTAACAGACCCACTTCCAAATGGTACAATATTGACTCCAGGTACTGTAACACTAAACGGTGTTTTGCAAAATGTAAATTCTCTCGTTGCTTTTCCTATTGGCACAATTCCCAGCGGAGCTACTTTTACACTTTCTTTCCAAGTAACTGTCATCAATATTCCCGCCCAAAATCCTATCATTAATAATGCTTTCGCTTCTTATTTATACACTGTAAATCCTGGTCTGCCACCAACTTCAAAAACCGCAAATTCTAATTCTGTTACATCAACAATTAGATTAGCAAACCTTCAAGCTACTAAATCTGTAGATAAAACGTTTGCAGAAGTTGGAGATGTATTAACCTATACCTTAGCTCTTACAAACAACGGAAATGTTACGGCAAACAATGTATTACTATCCGATTCAATAGCGAACGGTACTTCCTTTGTACCGAACAGTGTTATAGTTAACGGTACTACTCAGCCGGGCGCAACACCAGCTAGCATCAATATCGGTAACATCAATGCTAATACTACACTTACAGCTTCATTCCAAGTAGTAATCACTAGCATTCCAAACCCAAACCCGATTTCAAATAGCGCCTCCATCTCTTATAACTTTATTGTTGATCCAAATGCTTCACCTGTAAGTAAAAACACAACTTCAACTACTACATTTACGCAAGTAAACGATGCAAATGTCATTTCAGCCAAAACAGTGGATAAAGGGTTCGCTACTGTAGGGGATGTATTAACTTATACCGTCGTTTTAACGAATGCAGGAAGTGTTTCTGCTGATAGTCCTACTTTCGTAGATACAAATCCAAACGGTACTACCTTTATCCAAAACACTTTCCTTATTAATGGTGTACTCCAAAATAACGCCGATCCAAATGTCGGTGTTCCGTTACCTTCCATTCCTGCTAACGGCTCACTTACCGTCTCTTATCAAGTAACTGTCACCTCTTTACCAACACAAAACCCAACAATAAATTCATCTAGTACACAATATAGCTTTATTCTAAATCCGGGCGATCCACCAACTATAGAAACATCTTTAAGTAATACTGTAAGTACACAAATTAATTTAGCAAATGTAGTTATTGTTAAACAGGTAGATTTAACTATTGCTGATGTTGGGCAACCAATCACATATACCATTTCCCTAGCTAACCCAGGAAATACTCCAGCGAATAATGTAGTTGTTACCGATATACTCCCTTCTGGCACAACTCTCGTACCAAATAGTACTTTTATAGGCGGTGCTTTACAGCTAGGTGCAGACCCAAGTACCGGTCTTCAAGTTGGGACAATTCCTGCTGGCGGATTTACAACGATTGTTTTTCAAATAAGCGCAAGTAGTTTGCCTACACAAAATCCAATTCAAAACAGTGCTGCACTGCAATATAACTTTATTGCTGATCCAAATTTACCTGCTGTTGTGAGAAATGCTACTAGCAATATAGTAACGTCTCAAATTAACACCGCTAATATTGTTGCTACGAAACTAACAAGTACAAATTTCGCTGATGTTGGCAATGTCATAACTTATGCAACGATTTTAACGAATAACGGCAATATCCCTGCCTCCAATGTAACGTTTTCAGATATCATTCCAGCCGGTACCATCTTCCTTCCTAACACTGTAACGATTAACGGTGTCCCCCTAGCTAATACAAACCCTGCTAATGGCATTTTAATTGGTACAATAGGAGCGAATTCATCACGTACTGTTTCATTCCAAGTTTCTGTACCAACTATTCCTAGTCCAAATCCGATTACGAATCAATCGAGCACTACATTCCAATACACGTACGACGCATCCAAACCAGTTGTAACGCAGATGGTGGCGTCTAACACCGTACAGACGACTATTAATAATGCTACAATTGCCGCTGTAAAATCGGCAGATAAACAGTTTGCTAACGTAAATGATATGATTACGTACACAACTACTTTAACGAATAACGGGAACACACTTGCATCAAATGTAATTTTTACAGATGTAATTCCAAACGGAACATCATTTATTCCTAATAGTGTAACAGTAAATGGGAATACACTCCCTAATACAAATCCAGCAAGTGGGATTGCAATTGATCCAATAAACCCTAATACAAGTGCAACAATCTCATTTCAAGTAATAGTAAATTCCATTCCTAGTCCAAATCCAATCCCGAACCAAAGCAATACAGCGTACCAATATGTCATAGATCCCAACTTACCTCCAGCATCTTCCAATGCGTTAAGTAACGTAATAACAACTCAAATTAATAATGCTACAATTGTCGCTACGAAGTCAGTAAATACACCGACAGCTGCAATTGGGGATATCGTTACTTATACGATTGCAGTTACGAACACAGGAAATATTCCTGCTAGTGCTACAGTTTTAACAGATGGACTTGGTGCCGGCGCGTCCTTTATCCAAAATTCAGTAACTATCAATAATGTTCCTCAGCCAGGGTTAGATCCATCACTTGGTATTCACTTGGCAGATATTCCGCCGGGAGATACTGTATTGATTACTTTTCAAGCCCAAATTTTAGCTATACCACCTAGTGGCACATTAACAAATAATGCTCTTGTAAATTATGAGTATACCGTGAACCCAAACCAATCACCTGCTGTTGGTAGCACAATTACGAATACGACGGTTACTCCAATTATTGATGCTACTTTAGTTTTAAATAAAAATGCGAGTACAACTTTCGCTACAATTGGTGATACGATTACATTCACTTCATCTGTTACAAACACAGGAAATACTACTGCAAACAACATTGTTTTTACAGACACAATTCCAAACGGTACTACATTTATCCCAAATAGCTTTAAGATAGATGGTGTAACCGTTCCGAATGCAAATCCACAAAACGGTATCAATATCGGTAACTTGAATGCAAATGCATCAATTACACTCAGTTTTCAGGTAAACATTACAACGATTCCAAATCCTAATCCAATGCCTAACAAATCATCACTTCAATATAGCTTTATTGTAGATATAAATGAACCGCCTGTTTCACGAACCGTTCAATCCAATAAAACTTTTACACAAGTAAATACTGCTTCCGTTATCGCAACAAAAACTGCAAGCAGCGCATTTGCTGCTGTTGGAGATATAATTACGTATACGACTATCCTCACTAATAGCGGAAATACTACTGCAAACACACCTGTTTTTATCGATATATTACCACCCGAACTTTCATTCGTTCCTGATAGTGTACAAATTAACTCCAGCCCACAACTTGGATTTAGGCCAGATAGCGGAATCTCTTTAGACGCAATTCCAGTTGGAGGAACGATAACAATTAGCTTTCAAGCTATCGTTGGCTCAATACCAGCTACAAATCCAACATTGAACCAATCTAGCACAACATACTCTATCATTGTTGATCCTACCCAGCCGCCGGTGACGGAAACAGCTACAAGTAATCCAACTTTAGTGCAAATTAACGAAGCGATTATTCAAGCAACGAAAAGTGTAGATCGACTATTCTCTGACGTCGCACCTGGAAATTCCTTTTTAACGTATACTGTTTTATTAGAAAATATAGGGAACACAACTGCTACGAATATCATTTTTACAGATTCGATTCCAAACAATACAGTATTTATAGAAGATAGTGTTCGAGTAGGTGGGGTTTTATTGCCTGGGGTAAATCCAGCGAACGGGATACCAATTGGGGATATTATTGCAGGAGATTTTATAAACGTTACCTTCCGTGTGCAAGTAGTTAGCATTCCAAATCCAATTTTCACAATTGGACCTGGGGGGCCAAATTCACCGGTTGTAAACGGTGCTTCTATTGATTATCAATTTATGGCAGGACCTAATTTACCACTTGTTTCACGAAATACGACATCCAATTCTGTTTCGACACAAATAAATTCTGGGGAAATCGCACTTGTTAAATCTGTAGATAAAACTTTCGCAACAATTGGCGATACAATTTCTTATACAATTACATTAAGTAACCCTGGAAATGTCACTTCACAAAATATAATTTTCAACGATATTTTACCTAATGGAACAACATTTATATCTGGTACTCTTGTAAATGATTCTGGTACGCAGCAAATCGGAAATCCAGCTAATGGCATACAAATTGGAAATGTCAACCCGAGCGGAATAGCCGTTATTACTATTAATGCACTTGTTATAAACATTCCAAGTATAAATCCAATCTCTAATTCTAGTTCTGTACAATTTCAGCATATTGTTAATCCAAGTCAACCAGTTATCACTCAAACCGCTTCATCTAATACCGTTACTACGACAATAAATAGTGCCATATTAACTACTACAAAAAGCGCTGATAAATCCATTATTTCTGTCGGTGATACGATTACGTATACAACCACGATTACAAATACAGGAAATTCGACAGCGAAAAACATAAAATTTACAAGCGCTATTCCAGCTAACACTACATTTATACCAAATTCAATCACAATCAATGGTGTTCAGCAACTTGGTGCACAGCCAGCTCTTGGAGTAAATATACCAAATATCGCTCCTGGTGAAACAGTAACCGTTACTTTCCAAGCAAATGTTCTTTCTGTTCCCTCCTCAAGTTCAATTATGGGTAATGACACAATTTTATATTCTTATACTGTCGATCCAAACGGAACTCCTGTTACAACTTCTACTTCAACGAATATCGTTACAAACCCTGTACTAGATGCTATGATAACGATGGTGAAATCTGTAGATCAAACACTTGTAACACTAGGTGATACCATTACCTATACGACACTTTTGACAAATACCGGGAATACAAACGCTACGAATATTACGTTCACTGACCTTATTCCAGACGGCACATCATTCGTTTCTGGTAGTGTCACAATAAATGGCCTCACACAACTTGGCCTTAATCCTAATACAGGTATTACAATTGGATCAATTGCTCCTAACAGCTCAATATCTATAGCATTTCAAGTTACTGCTACTTCTACACCACCCCAAAATCCTATTGCCAATTCCGCTACTGCTTCTTACACATTTATCGCTGATCCAAATGCACCAATTGTTTCAAGAAATGTTACTTCAAACACAACATTTACTACAATTAATACAGCTACCATTCTTTCATCTAAACAAGTTGATAAAGCATTTAGCCATATCGGAGATACACTCACTTACACTGTCACTTTAACAAACACTGGAAACTTCCCTGCAAACTCTGTATTACTCATTAACGGAGTTCCTGAAGGAGCATTATTTATTCCAAATAGTGTTACACTCAACGGGATTTCACTTCCAGATGCAAGTCCAACTCTTGGCATTCCCGTTGGTATTGTCGCACCAGGTAATTCTGCTACTATTACGTTCCAATTTCGTGCAAGCTCTATTCCACCGCAAGGAGCAATTATAAATCAAGCACTTACAAGTTACACGTATACTGTCGATCCGAGTCAACCTCCAGTTACAGCAACCTCCTCATCTAATACGGTTAGTACAGCCGTCGTTGATGCATCGTTATCCGTAATTAAAAATACAGATTCTCTCGTACAATCTACTAACGGTACAATCACTTACACTGTCGTCATTCAAAACAACGGGAATACAACTGCAAATACGGTTACTTTAACAGATTTGGTCCCAGAAGGAACTGCATTGATTCCAAATAGCGTGATCATTAATAGTATCTCAATTCCAGGTGCCGATCCAAACGTAGGAATACCAATAAACTCCATTGCGCCGTCAGAAATCGTCACCGTCACATTCCAAGTTATCGTTCAATCTATTCCAACCGCGAATCCAATTTCTAATATAGCCCGTATTGACTATACTTTTATCGCCGATCCAAACGCTCCTATCATCTCTCGAACAATTGCGTCTAATCCAGCTTTCACACAAATTTCGGATGCGAATGTCCTTTCTTTAAAAGCAGTTAATGCACAACAAGCAACAACAGGTGACATTTTGACCTATACGATAACACTAGAGAATACCGGAAATATTCCAGCTACAAATCTCATATTTTCAGATACTATTTCAGAAGGGACTACATTCATAGAAAATAGTTTTACACTTAACGGAACAGCTATACTTGGTGCAAATCCAAACGCAGGGGTTACTTTACCTAACCTAGCAGCAAACGCTACTCACCTTATTTCGTTCCAAGTTCTTATTAACGATCCATTCTCGCAACAATCGATTACAAATCAATCTAATACAACATATACAATTCAACCAGATCCAGAGCAACCGCCTATTACGGAAACATCTACTAGTAATATCGTCATTACAAATTTCGTGCAAGCACAATTGACAATTACAAAAACATCCAATCCAACAACTGTAGATATTGGCGGAACGATCCTTTATATTTCTGAAGTGAAAAATCTCGGCAATGTTGACGCAATAAATATTATTTTTACAGATTCTATTCCAGCTGGGACTACATTCGTTACCGACAGCGTCACAATTAACGGTGTACTTCAGCCAGGTGTAAACCCTGAAAACGGAATAGCAATTGGAACGATTCAAGCTAACAGTTCCAAAACAATACTATTTCAAGTACAAACAAATAATCCACCTACTGAAACCGAAATTGTAAATCAATCTTCAGCAACGTACCAATATGTAAGTATTCCTGCAGCTCCCCCAGTGAATCGTTCTGTAACTTCTAATATCGTTACAACATCGCTTCAAAATGCAAATATTATTTCTGTTAAACAGGCGAACGTTACTTTCGTATCTATCGGGCAAAATATTACCTACACAAATACACTACAAAATATCGGAACTGTTCCGGCTAACAATACAGTGTTCATTGACAATATTCCAGAAGGTACGATATTCATTAAAGATAGCTTATCAATAAATAATGTGATTCAGCCTGGTGCGAATCCTGAAATTGGCATAACGCTTGACACGATACAACCAAATGAAACAGTCACTATTTCATTCCAAGTACAACTTACAAGTATACCTCCTGACAACATAGTCATTAACATTTCAGACACTTCGTATGAATATCAAATTGAGCCTAGTTCCCCTATTATTCAGCGTAGATCGTTATCAAATGCAGTAAATACTGAAGTCCGTACAGCAAATGTTATTGCAATTAAATCCGCTAACAGATCTATTACACGCATCGGTCAAATCATCACATATACAGTCGCGGTTACAAACACTGGTACAGTACCTATTACAAATACTCTCCTAATTGACGCAATTGCTGCTGGCACTACATTCGTTCCAAATAGCATTCTTGTAGATGGCATACCAAGACCTAACGAAAATCCAATTACCGGTATCACCCTTAATATTATCCTTCCAAACAATACAATTATCGTTACATTCCAAGTAAATGTAGTCTCTATACCTTCTCAAAATAACATGAATAATATCGCCGTCATCCACTATGAGTATGAGCCAGATCCAAGCTTACCACCAATTTCAGAAACGGCATTTTCCAATACTACCAATATACAATTTATTGATGTAATTCTTACCGCTACAAAATCCGCTAATACAGTATTAGCTAATATCGATGAAACCGTTGCATATACAGTCTTTATTCAAAATAACGGATCCACTACAACTAACTCCATCTTTTTTACAGATACGATAGAAGATGGAACAGTATTTATTCCGGGAAGTGTAATAGTTAACAATACTGTGCTTCCTGCAGCAGATCCGAATATCGGCTTTTCCATTCCTAATATCGCATCAGGTCAAATGGCTACAATAACCTTCCAAGTTTCCGTTACGAATTTACCTGATGTAAATCCAACACCTAATACTGCAAACATCATCTACGACTTTGTTTTCACCCCTGATTTTGCACCAATTCAAAAATCGACTACTTCCAACACTACTTTTGTTCAAATTAATGATGCTGATATCGTTTCACTTAAAACTGTTGATTTAACTTCTGTAGCGATTGGTGACATTTTAACTTATACAACAACTTTAACGAATACAGGGAATACAGATGCCACTGCGGTTGTATTTACAGACAACATTCCTGGTGAAACTACCTTTATTGACGGTAGCGTTTTAATAAATAATATTCCGCAACTTAACGCCAATCCAAGTACCGGTATACTTGTAGGAACGATTGCTCCTAACATTTCTATCTCAGTCACATTTTCTGTTACCGTCATAGCTCTTCCAGCTACCGGCCATGTTCAAAATCAATCAACTTCTCGTTATACAATTAACGTGGAAGAACAAATATCGACTAGCAATATTACCTTCACTGAAGTTATTTCCGCTAATGTAATTGCGACAAAAACAACACCTATCCAATATGCTGACTTACAAACTATCATCCCTTATACAATTTCCATCATAAATAACGGAAATATACAAGTCGAAAACATTATTGCTACAGATATTATCCCGGCAGATACGAGCTTTATAGAGAATAGTGTTATCGTGAACGGCAACGCTCGGCCAAATGACAACCCTCTTCACGGTATACAAATTGATACCATTCCACCTAATACGACAGCAACTATTCTATTCCAAGTACGTGTTACTTCGATCCCACAAACAAATCCAATTTCTAACACGAGTACAATTGAATTTCAATACACGTTACCAGATCGACCACCTATTACAGAAACTATTATTTCATCAGCTGCCGTAACAGAAATTAATCACGCGACTTTAAATAGTAATAAAGCTGTTGACCTGGCATTTGCAACGGTTGGTGATACGTTAACGTATACGATTACACTCAATCAAACTGGTAATGTTGCAGCAAATGATGTAGTCATTCAAGATATGATTCCTCAAGGTACTACGTTTATAGAAAATAGCGTTATTGTAAACGGAAAAACGCTTCCGGGAGTTAATCCAGTAAGCGGTATACCAATTGACACTATAATTGTTGGTGGAGATGCTATCGCTTCATTCCAAGTTTCTGTGACTTCTATCCCAACACCAAATGAACTCAACAACAATGCAATTACTACCTTTAACTATACCGTCAATCCAAATAACGCACCTGTTACAAATACAACCACAACAAATACTGTCACAACGACTGTCCAAAATGATAATGTCATTGCCATAAAAGCTGTTGATTTCACGAGTGCCTTACCTGATCAAACTTTAACGTACACCATTACTATTACTAATAGTGGTAATATCACTATTGAAGATCTTCTTTTAGTAGACACAGCACCAGTAGATACGACATTCGTTATTGGTAGTGTTACAATTAACGGAATCAATCAACCTAATACGAATCCTGAAAATGGTATTACGTTAGGAACTCTTGCTCCTAGTGAATCTGTTATTATTACGTTCCAAATAACAATATCTTCTTCTACTCTTCAACCTACAATTAATAATGATGCTTCTGTTTCCTATACCGTTATCATCGATCCAACAAAACCACCTATTACAATTACAAAACAAACAAATACCGTTACAACGACAGTCATTGATCCGATGGTTCGTATTGAAAAAACAGCTGACAAATCTATTGTCGTTATTGGAGATATAATTACATTCACATTAGCGGTATTTAATCACTCCCCAATTCCGACAATCAATACTTCTGTTATAGACACTATTCCGGCTGGTACAACATTTATAGAAAATAGCGTAACAATTAACGGTACTCCGGTACCAACTGTCCGTCCAGACACTGGTATGAATATCGGCGCTTTACCTGCAGGCTCAGTAGCAACGATAACATTTCAAGTGCTCGTAACTTCTATTCCTTCAAAAAATACAATTATAAATTCTGCAACAGTTACAGCCGCTTTCCAATTGACACCACAGGATCCGATTATTACTTTCGTTGTTAATTCGAATATTGTTCGTATACCAGTTCAATTTGTAACTGCGACAGTCACGAAAAACGCTTCCGTCAGCTCTGCTTATTTAAATCAATATTTTGATTACACGGTGCGTATTACGAATACTTCGGAGATTTCACTCTTAAATATTTCTTTACAGGATACTATTCCAGCAGGTTTACAATTTATAAACGGCACTGTCTCCATTAACGGTGAACACTCTCCACTAGCGAATCCGAATATCGGTTTCCTAGTCGCTACTAATTTGGAACCAAACGAAACAATTATCGTGTTATTCACAGTACAAGTAATAAGTCCACCTGTTACTAATGAATTTAAAAATACGACTACTATTTCGTTACAACTTCAAGTCTCGCCTACGGACCCACCAATTACAGTATCTGTTATAAGTAACGAAAACATCGTCACCTTTGTTCCAGAAAATCCAGATGAAACACTTCCAAATTTGAATTGCTTCTTTGACGGTGAACGCTTCATACGGATTACTCCTCGAAATGTACGAAATGACTTTTGGGCTTGGATTTGGTGGAAGTAATACAAAAGAAAAAGCTTGTAGTTTGGATAGTCTCTAAACTACAAGCTTTTTTCATAGGGAAAATTATTATACTCAATTACTAGCAACTTGATATGCTACATGTCGTTTCTCAATTCGTTCCTCAATTTCTTTCATATTTTCTTTATTATTTAATAGTGATTGTTTATTTTCAATTAATAATTGTTTAAAAGATTTTCTCACTTTTTTTCTCATTTTCATTGTCCTCCTTGGGGGATGATTTATATAAAGTGAAACTTTAATCAGTGGGGGTTTTCTTCATCCCCCACTGATTATTAGTTGAACCAATCGGACTTTTATGGGCAGTTGATCCCCCACCTAACTTCTTTGCTTTCGCTGAATTTTAAGATGGGGGTCTTACTGCCCATTAAAGTGGGATAAAAGATAATGAATTATCTGGTTGTTCTTATAATAATTGATTGTTGTGAATTCTATTTGAACTTCATATGAAAATTCCGTTTATTTTCTGACAACTTTGTGAACACTCAAAAAAAGAGATTCCCCTAAAAAAGTCTATAGTTGTTTCATTCAATTACATCAATCGCCATTTGCATCATCTTATATCGGTTTATATTATCTAAACGTTTATATATCACAATCTAAATTTCATATATTTTCACTTATTAACATACTGTTTTCCAAATTAAAAAAGAAGGTGTCACCTAGTCTAAGTTCGATTTATGCAACATCCTTCTTTTCAACTATTTACAGCATATTGATTAATATTTCAGGTCTTCCCCAATTCATTTCTTCACAAACGAATCGTAATTTTTCTTCATCTATTGTGTGTAATCCTTCTTCTAGTGAACATGAAATAGGAACTTCACAATGAATTTGTGCCAATTGTAATGAAATATTTAAATTCTCTAAATCACTTTCAATCTTCGTACGTTGCGCTTTCGTTAATGATGTTATGTTTTCTAGTACAGCTGATACTGTTCCGTGTTCTTGAATAAGCTTATACGCTGTTTTTTCACCAATACCTTTTACACCTGGATAATTATCACTTGTATCTCCCATAAAAGCTTTCGCATGAACAATTTGCCACGGTTCTACACCTTTTTCTTCCATAATTTTCTCCGGTGTGTAATACTCGTAATTTCCAATTCCTTTGCGCAGAAGCATAACTGTAACGTTTTTATCAACAAGCTGAAGTAAATCCGTATCACCTGTTAAAATATAAACTTCCGCTTCATTGCAATATTGTTTTGCTAGTGTACCGATACAATCATCCGCTTCATACCCTTTCAGACCGATAACTGGAACAGATAATTTTGCAGTCATTTCTTGCACTAGATCAAATTGCGGAATTAATTCTTCAGGCGGCGCTGCACGATTTGCTTTATAATTTGAGAACGATTCTGTTCTAAATGTTGTACTTCCCATATCCCAGCATGTTACGATATGTGTCGGTTCAATTGCTTGTATTGCCGTTAATAAATGTTTCATATAACCATGAATCCCATTTGTAGGGGTACCATCTTGTCGTTTCATAAACTGTCCATAGACACTTGTTGCATAAAAAGCACGAAATAATAGTGCCATACCATCAACTAATAATACTTTTTTCATAATTCCTCTCCTACCAAAAAAATAATAACCTCACGTCATCACGTAAGGTTATATAAATAGATTACCATTCTACGTTTTTCAACTTTGTCTATTATACATTGTTTTTGTATATTTAGCATCATTTACACATTAAGACGTTCTACTACAACAAGTATGAAGAATCCCTGTATACGTATTTTTCCCAGTTGAAACTACTACAGCTTTCGCATTTCCACCAACAATATACGTTCCTTTGAAACATAC
This sequence comes from Bacillus cereus group sp. Bc010, assembly GCF_027716745.1. Classification (NCBI taxonomy): domain Bacteria; kingdom Bacillati; phylum Bacillota; class Bacilli; order Caryophanales; family Bacillaceae; genus Bacillus; species Bacillus cereus group sp. Bc010. Next base: position 191,606 of record NZ_JAQFUY010000004.1, on the reverse strand, counting down.
ATTTTCAAGTTCAAGTGGATTATAGTCTTTCATTCTTTTTAAAGGAATAAATCGTTTGCGCTCAAGATGATAGCAGCTTTCAAACTTCTCAATACTCGCATCATTTCCTGTTAGTACAGATTCATTTACTAATAAATCATTTGCATAAATGATACGTACATCTGCTGGTACTGTGTCACCTTCTGAAAGGAAAATTATATCCCCAGGAACAAGCTCTTGTACTGGCAAATCCATCATTTTTAATTCACCATTTAAACCTGTTACACTAGAACATTCTACTCGAGACACAGTAATCTTTTCACATTGTAATCCATCTCTCACATGTTGTTTTGAAAAACCTGGGATCATTCCACTTAGCTTCATCATTACTTCCGCAATACGAGCTCTTTTTGAAGTTAATTCATTTCGGCCGTATACTTGAATACGTTTTTGTGCCTCTTTCATAGATAATCCATCTCTTGTTGTTTTAAAATACGCAAATACAGATTTTACATCTCTCGTTGCGATTTCAATTAATAAATCTTTATTTTTTTGAAGCAATGTTTGTTCTTTCATTGATTTTTTACTTAATTTATATGACGTGTTACCCACAGTTTTGTTTGCATATAACATATTATCGTCTCCTCCTTTACAACGTAGGAAGAAACGCTTTGTTTCTCAATTTATCTACTTTACTGTGAAAGTATTTAGCGCTTAAACATACATATAAACGCTACATGATGATAAATATAAAGGGAGGAACAAGTCGTTTCCTGCCTACATCATATATTTTTGATTTGAAGTATATGGGTAACGGAACCGAGTCAGAATTTGACATGCTCCTCACCTCCTCGTTTTATTTTATAGTTTATACTATGAAATTACTCATAGCTTTGCAACAAAAAGACCTTTACTCCGAAAAGAGTAAAGGCCATGACATACACAAATAAACGATTCCTAATACAATTAGAAATCTACGGACCTCTCCCTCGCCGAGTTTTAGCACTGTATAGCATAGGTACATTACCAGCTACGTTAAGAAAAACCTTAATTCGATCATTCCTGTTGACCCATTGGCGTCTCTCGACATTTTTGGGCAGTAGCATTTCTCTATACAGGAGCCTCACCTAACAGAGACTTATTTTTATTACATAGAAAATGTTACTCTTATTTAAAATAGATGTCAACAGTAGCCTACATTTTTTTCGAAAGGTATAACAAACTAACCTAGATATAATAAAAAACTTTACGTTTAAACGTAAAGTTTTTAATAAGTTATACAACCAGCAATTACAATCCCAATTGAAAGCGATAAAAACATAAGAAAAAGACCGACCGCTTGATTATCTTCTTCAAGACTTTTATTTATATTAAAGCGTGGTGTAAGCCACTCAGCCAAGTAAAAGACGATAATTTGAGCCAGAATCCCAACCGCTCCCCACGAAACCATATCAAGAAGTGAAATGGAATTAGCCGCTGTCGAATATAGAACAATAGCTAACCCAAGTAATCGCCCTCCAAGTACATAGCTTACTGCCTTATTCCCTTGGGCCATTAACTTAAATTCTTTTACTTTCGTTGTCACTTCCATCAGGAAAAGACCTATGCATAAAAGACCAAGTGTTACTGCTAAATATAATAAAAAATTAATCATATACTTCCTCCTTTTTTATACCTACTGGTAAATAGTACGATTCATTCCCCGTAATTTTTTCACCAGCACGAATACCAATACTACTCGCTTTTCCAGCAATTAAAAATGAACCAAACACATACGACAAATTCTCCATCCCTTTTTCTGTTTCCAACGATACGACTGGAAGTTCTGTATACTTTTGAAATATCGGCAGCGACGCTTTATACGTTTGGTATGTATTTTGAAGCATAATATTTTCGTCCTTATCGCGAATCGTAATTGTATCTCCCTCTCTACCAAATGAAGGTTTTTGAACGAAAGAACCTTTTCCTAAAAATAAATCTGGTTCTAAATATGTAGGTAACATATATTCTTTAATCCACTGTCGTTCCTCATTTGTATAAAAGGCCTCTTCTTCTGCTAGCCCCCAAATAAGACACTGAATTGATTTTGGCTGAAGTAAAAATGATGACAAAGGATTTATAATAAAAAGCTTTCCAGATTTCACAAGTTGCAATAGCTCCACACCAACCAAATCTCCAGTTTCAGGATCTTGATCCTCAATTAAATCTTCTATTGGATATGTTTGGCGGTATAAAACATCAATTTGCACTCCATCCCTATCCACTAAAGCATCTTTTGTAATTCTAAGTTCTGACATTGGTACTACTTTATTTTCAACACGGCATAACTGACTTAAATACATAGTCGTATTCCAATCCTCAATATGCTCATGATGCGCTGTAAAAACAACATTTGGGTTGTCTATTCCCTTTGTCGCTTCCATTACAGCTTTTGTAACACCAGAGGATAGCAATCGCTCTTGACCTAAGTTTGGATCATCATAACCTAGCTTTTTACAAACTTCCCCATTCATTTGAAAGCATTCCATAATAAAGGTAGGTGTATCACTATTAAACTCAAGCATTTTAATTTGGTTATCGCCTGTTAAAACGAAATCAAATCGTGAAATAACAGATTCAGGATATAATCCTTTCATTCTAATGAACGATAAGCTTGCGAGGGGAAATCCAAGTTCAAGAAGCTGTTCGTCACTTAAATTACGCAAAAGTCTAGCGGTCTTAAAAAATATTTTCCCCATTCGTTCAGTTGCTAATTGCAATTGTTTCCTAGTCTCATTTGTTATAGAGAAAACATGAAATAAGCTATACTCACATTCATATAGATCCGACCAGAAATCCGGATATATCGAATAAAACTCTTTTCGATCCCTTATGTACTGCGACATATTTTAGCCCCCAAATCCTCCCTTTGAACCGCTTCCAATTCCCCCTTTAAATTCGGCAGACGATTGATACGATTTAAACGCCGATGAATTTTTAAAAGTGGATTTATTTTGATAGTATGTTCCGCCATAGAAATAATGCCCACGATAACCTGAACTACTATCATCACACTGCCATACCCCAAGTTCATCATCCCAATCCCAATCTGAACAACTTTTATCATTCGGTTTTGGGGGAAGATCTTGTGCGCAGCCAAATAAGGTGCCAGTCATTAAAGACGTTACGACACCACCTACTAGCCATTTCGTTTTTGTCACCTTCGCACTCCCCTTTTTAAATTCTATTCCTATTATATAGGATGTCATGATAAAGTAGAAGAAAAAGGAAGAAGAGGGATAAAATGCGCTTAGAATACCGACTTAATGATGAAACGAAAGGGTATCCAGCTTTATGGAACTATGCAAATATTTCTAATTCTGAAATCATTGCACGCATGACTTGTGAATATTTTATAAAAGATAAAAATACATATGTTGTCACTGCAACCTCAGTAGATCCAGACGGAACAGCAGTTATATATATTCAACAAGAAACTTTCTCTAACGATCCTTCAGATCCTACTTACTTCCACATCGGTTTTGAAATTAGAGAGCTAAAGGATACAAGTTCAAACTTGATTGAAAGTAAAGATGTATGGAACTATGAAGAAATTTTACCATCTCTTCATTCAGATATTATATATATTCAGCGCGACGGCATTCATATGGAGTTTACTTTAGATTCAAGAGAAATTGATGAAGACAGAAAATGCTATATTTATTACGGAAACTTCACAGGTGAATCGAGATAACATGGATATATGTATGCAACAAAAAAACCTTACGTATAAAACGTAAGGTTTTTATATAGCCCCACATATGCCGTTCTCTCTAGATGTCCATAAACCTGCTCTCACAGGTGGATGCTCTCACAAATGTTTGTAACTTCCTTCTTAAAAAGATGGCATGTTAGCTACATTTAAATATTGAACTTCCATATTAAACTTATTGGTTTAAGACATGCATAAGCTACGTACACCGTAGGAATTTTATATAATGTTAGTTGAAATAAGACCCCCGCACGTGCCGCTCCTCGTAAATGTCCAAAAACCCGCTACTCGCAGGTGGATGCCCTCACAGTTACCGTACATCTTCCTCCACAAGGAAGGCTTGATGATGGTCGCTAAATATTGAGCTTCCGTATAACTAACATCGGTTTTAGACATAAATAAGTTACGTACACCGCAGGATGTATTATTTACTTGTCGTTATATTATCACATTGTTTCCAATGTGTAAAATACAAAGTTTTTCGAGCAATCTCTTGCTTGTGACCTTATTTTAATACAAATTATTTTTGCATGCAAGTGATTAATCTTCTTCTTTTGCAATTTGATTTTCTGGATAAGAAATCCAATCACTCCAGCTACCTGCATACAATTTAACATTCTGGAATCCAGCTAATTTCAATGCAACGATATTTGGACATGCTGTAACACCAGAACCACAATATACAATTGTTTCCTTATCTTTCGAAAGATTTTGGAATCGTTCTTGTTGCTGAGCTTCATTCTTAAATTGTCCTGATTGCAGCATTCCATCCTTCCAAAAATAATTTACTGCTGTTGGAATGTGTCCTCCTTTCGGATCAACAAGTTCCTCTACACCAGCATAACGTTTTGGCTCTCTAGAATCAATTAACGTAACATCTGCACTTGCATAAATATTCTCTCTCACCGTTTCCATCGTTACAAGCATATGATTTTGTACATTTGCTTTGAATGCTTTTCGTTTAGTAACAGAAATTTCCGTTGTTACCGGTAGTCCATTCTCTTTCCATGCTGGAAATCCGCCATCTAATATATATACTTTCTCATGTCCTACATAGTTTAATAACCACCAAAGACGAGAAGCATTTGCACCCGCTTCACTGTCATATGCAATCACTTTCGTATGTTCATCAATACCAGCTTGCGAAAGCTTGTCTGCAAACTCCTCAATATTCGGTAACGGGTGGCGACCACCATGTTCTGTTATAGGACTTGATAAATCTACATTCAAATCAAAATATAATGCATGAGGAATATGTTCTTCCTCATACTTTTCTCTACCCCAATTAGGATTCGCTAAATCAAAACGACAATCGATTATACGGACGTTCTCATCTTCTATATGCTCACGTAACCATTCGACTGTAACTAACATCTTTAACGACCTTCTTTCTCTTTCAAACGACTTACATACTCCATAACCATTTCTTTTGTAACATATTTACGCTCTAGTGTAACACCATTTTTTGCAAGAGCATTAATTTGCTTCGTTACAACATTAATGACATCAACCGAAAATTCTTTCCCATTTGACGCAAGAGATACGGCTGCTTCAATAGCTGCTTCACGCTGCGCATCTAATTGTAAACATGCTTTTACACTTTCATTTTGTTTACGAGAATGTGCTGTAATTGCTTTATGTACTTCCATCTTCTCTTCCCCCTAAATAAGTTATACGTTTTAATTTAATTCCATTGCAAGCCGAATCATATCACGGCATACAATCCCATTTTCAATAATCTCTTCTTCATAATGCTTCGAAAAGTAATCAAAATCAATAGAAAAAATACGAAATCCACATTTTTGATATAAAGCAAGTTGTGAAACACTAGAATTGCCTGTACCAACTTCAAGTTTTGACATACCATATCCTTTAGCAGTTTCTATAGCATGACTTACTAGCTTCTTTCCAATGCCTTTTCCTTGCAAATGCTCTACAACCGCAATATTCATAATTTCCATCGTCTTCGGCCTTGTTTCCAAAATCACATATACACCGATTACATTATCCTCTTGCTTAGCTACGTATGTTAATCCTCTTTGTACATATGCACCAATTTGCTGTTCACTTGGATCGGCAAGTAGTAATAAAGACTTCGGTATAGCTTCTTTTGAAATACGTTCTATTACAACAGTCATAAAAAATTCCCCCTTCTCTATTGTTCTAAACCCTCCTTGTCTACCATAAGTAATAGAAAGGAGGGATTCACCATGGACAACAATGAGAAAAAATGCAACGTCATCTCTATTGATGGAAAGAAGAAGAAGAAGAGCGACACGTATTCCTATCCAAAATTAGTAGTAGAAAACAAAACATATGAATTTTCTTCGTTCGTCTTATGCGGTGAAACACCAGACGGCAGACGACTCGTTCTTACTCATATGATTTCTACCGATGAATTTGCTGGGTTTGTCAAATCTTTAGATACTGTACTACAAAAGAAAATCGAACGAATCTTTTTCTCATAACGACTACATCACATACATTTCTTTTTCAATCTCTACTAATTGCTTTTGCAATTGTTCTTTACTTTGTTCATATAGTGATACATCAATTGTTTCAGCCAATGCAAATAATACACTTTCATAATAATTCATCACATCTTGCTGCATCACTTTTTGGAATAAGTTCCATTTCAAATCCCACTCTTGCTTATAATGATGAACAAATAAATCTTTTTCATCAGCTACATAGTTTGATACGAGAGGTTCTAATACAGATTTAACGTCTTCTTGCATAAAGGCTTTGTCATTCTTTTCAAAAAAGCTTTTCTCGTTTTTAAAGTGTGCCAATGCTTTTTTGAAATCTTTTATTTCAACTGAAGGGAACGGTTCTTTATGTGTAATATCTTTATATTCATATTCCACTGTTCCATTCATAGAAATTGATTCATTTTCTACTTTACAGTTCACCACAATTTCATTCTTTGCACGCTTCATCGCTTCATCTATCCATTTTTCAAGGCGTAATGATGTCGCACGCATTTCTTGTAATAAATCATGCTGAATAAATGCTACTAATTCCATAACACACTGCTGCAACTGCACTTTCACATTTCCATCCGTTCGAAGCGATGCTGGATTAATAAATTCAGTAAACACATCGTTATAGCGTAGGAATAGACGTTGTTGCACGTAATAAAGCAATTCTTTCACTTCATTTTGCATCGCCTGTTCTTCAGCAAGCACACTATATGATGAAATAATATGAAGTAGTTGATCACGCTCTGCTTCATATTTTTTCGTTTGCTTCTCTTTCTCTTCATTCCCCTGCTTTGCACCATTTATCATATTTACTAACAGCTGATCTGCCCCTTGCAATGCACCATATAAAGCATGAACAGATACGAGCATTAAATCTCTCATCATAAAGGATGTAAATGATTCCTCTAACTTAGCAATCCCAGAGTTTTGTAAAATACCGTACTTCTCTTTTTCAATATTTTTCCCTTGTTTCTCTTCAAGCGCACATAAACTTGAAATTGCAAATAAACGCGGATTCCTAATACCGTATTGCAGTAGCTGATCTGCGATATAACCTTTTACCATTTCAAGCTCTTCTTCAGACTCTGCTAAATCGGCCGCATTAATTAAGAAGAACATTTTATCAAGAGCAAAAGTATCCTTTACACGACCAAGCTGAATTAAAAATTCACGGTCAGCACGAGAGAACACGTGATTATAATACGTGACAAATAAAATAGCATCTGCGTTTTTAATATACTGGAACGCAACGTCTGTATGGCGGGCGTTAATAGAATCCGCTCCAGGTGTGTCTACAAGCGCTACTCCTTGCCTTGTTAATGCACAATCATAATAAAGCTCCATGTACTCAACAAAACAAGATTTTTCTTCATTCGCTACATAATCAGAAAACTCATCTAATGTAACTTGTACTTGCTCACCTAAATGCGCAGAAACCGTATCATACCCTTTTTGTACCGCTCGTAAAAAGCTAAATGTTGTTTTTTGCTTTCCAGTTGGTGAAGGGTATTTCATAACTTTATCAATCTGTGCTAACGCTTCATCTAACGTAGTAATCTCATAATGAAACAGCTTATAAACAGCTTTCATATCTTCTAATAAGGCTTGCTTTGATTTAAATTGAACCATTACTGTTCCGTGTGGTTTTTCCTCTGTAACTGGCAAAATTTGATTAATCGTTGCCGTCGTCGGATTTGGTGACACAGGAAGTACTTTTTCACCAAGCAATGCATTGGCAAATGATGATTTCCCAGCACTAAAAGCTCCAAATAATGCCACTGTAAATTGTTTCGTTTCCACACGGCGCCTTTTTTCTATTACCTCTTGCTGTACATGTTTTAGCGCTGGCAATGGCTCTAATATCGTTTCAGCTTTCTTCACTTTCTCTAATATACGCTGAATATTTAAAGCTGCCGTTCCTTTTATCTCTTCCTCACGAGCCGCTACGTTATCATTTACAATTTCCTGCTCTTGTAGTGTGAATTTCTCACTAACAATTTGTTTTTTACTTTGCAATATTTCCTCTACTTGCAATCCTTCTGGTGTAGCAACACGATCATGCCAAATATTTTGTAAATAGCCTTCATATGCCTCCAAATTGTTACTGTATTGCAATTGTGTTTCTTTCGCAGTTTGCAACATCGTATATGTTTCAATCTCTTCTTCAACACGATCAACTGCTTCTTTTACCTTTTGCTTTAAAACGACTGCACTTTTATCAAAAATTTGCTGTGCTTTTGTAAAATAACGTTTCTTTAATTCATTCGCTACATCCGCTGTATAAAGAAGTAAGTAATCACCTGTGAAACCTGCACCTTGTTTAATTACTTCCGCTAACATTTCTGGTCCAAAAGCAATTTCTAAAGCATATATGTCTTTCCCAATCTCTTCTGTAAACAACCCTTCTTCTTTTAAGAAGGCAACAATAAATTCTTTCACATGAAAATCAAGTTGCGTTTCGACAGTCTTTTGCAAAGCAGCATAAAAAGCATCTAAACGTCTCTGTTTTTCTTGCTCAGTCTTTCCTTTCGCAAATAGCAAACCAACTTTAAATTTTGTTAATTTCGTTTCTAAGTACGCATTTGCCAATTCTCTCATTTCAAATGGCATTAAATACGCGTTATCTAATATAGCTTGTAAGCCCTTTATAAATTCATTTCTCATTTGAGACTCTTTATTAGCCTCGCGATGTTTCATTTCCGTTAGCTCTTCTTTCTTTTCAACTATTTCTGAAATGGAAAGCGGTGATGCTAACTCTTCCTCATATTTCAAAAGAGCTTTTTCATTTTCAGAAAGAATAAACGAGAAATGTTCCCCCATTAAATATTCTGTTTCTCGCTCCATTCCATCTCTTACATACTGCTCTTTTTCTTTCATAATAGAAGTAATTAGCGTTTCTAGGTTTTCAATTTCATTATGTGGATGGTTCATCATTCGTAATGATGTATAATAAACTCCATCTACTTCAATATCCCAGTTAGAGAATGATTGTTTTACACTATCTCTATAATCCGCAAACGATAATTCATTTTCTTTATGTTTATCTATTTGATTTACAACGAGATAAACCGTTTTATTACGTTGTTTCAATTCTTTAACAAATTGTAAATTCACTTCCGATTGGACGTGATTATAATCCATCATATAAAAAATCACGTCTGCTAGATGCAGCGTTGATTCTGTCGCTAGTTGATGGGCATCATCTGTTGAATCAATCCCTGGTGTATCAACTAACATAACACCTTCAGGAATTGGCGCATCATTCCGATAAATATGAACACCAATTACCTCATCGCCATCTTTACAAATTTGTTTTAATTCTTCTGCTGAATATGCACCGTCATATTCGTACTGCTCTCCAGATTTAATCGTTACAACAACACGATCAAATCCCTTTTCAATTTTAACGACGTTAGCGCTTGTCGGAATTGGACTTGTCGGTAACAACTGCGCTTTATATAGATGATTCATCATCGTTGATTTCCCTGCTGAGAAGTGACCGCAGAATGCTATCATAAGCTGCTCTCGTTTATATTTTTGAATTACTTCAAACAACTTTAAGCTATTCTCTGCATCGCCGTGTTTTTGCCACTCTTCATAAAAACAAACAAGTTTTTTCATACCGTTTGTCTGTACTATGTTTGTCATCCCCTTGTTCCCCTTTATCCAAGATGTATATGCTATTTGCAAGCTAATAACCAGTGAGAAATGCACCTACTCATTGATTATCTTTTCACTTTACTATCATACTAAATTTTCAGCATATTCTCATTAAAAATAAAAAATCCCTTTCATTCTTTTTACAAATGAAAGGGATTTTATGTAATATCACTCATTTTGCTGTTCCTACTCCATTTAAAACATACTTTGCAATAACTGCATATACAGTGACTGTACCTGCTACTAATGCATATACCATACTCATGCACCAACCTTTTTTGATAATGATTATCACTTTTGAATACATTTTATCATTAAAGAGAATCATTATCAACACTTTTTCATAAAGAAAGCCCCTTATAAGAAGGAGCTTCACTGCCTGTTTTGAAAAAAGGTAAAACTTGTTGTGCACTCTTATTATATCTCATCTTACATAACTTAATAGTTAAAAAAAATGGAAATCCACCCTATACCCTCCATCTTACATTTTGTATAATAAAAGGGAATTACTTAACAAGGAGGAAAATAATGACACAAAATATTTCACAAGGCGAGAGGATACACTCCATCGATATTATTAGAGGAATAGCTGTACTTGGTATTTTTCTTGTGAACTGGCCTGTTATCGCCGGGATTGACTCACGTGATATTACAGGAATTTACGAAGGGATAGACAGCTACATTCGCCTATTTTACGATATGTTTATTCAAACAAAGTTTTATACTATCTTTTCGTTTTTATTCGGCCTAGGATTTTACATTTTTATGACTCGTGCTGAAGCGAAAACAGATCGACCAAAAACTTTATTTGTTCGTCGCTTACTTATTTTATTATTATTTGGTTTCTTACATTACGTTCTTTTATGGGACGGAGACATTTTACATACTTATGCAATTACCGGGTTTTTCTTATTTTTATTTTACAAAAGAAAGCCACGTACTATTTTAATATGGTCAATTGTACTATTAAGTTTCATGCAACTGTTCTCATTATTAGGTTCTCTTCTCATGTTAATCGTGCCAGTAGAGGAATTAGGCCTTTCCACAGCAATTATGCCGTTAGAAAACTGGGGCTTACAAATCACAGACCGATTCCATTCTTTCTATTCTGAAGCAATACGTAACAGTCTTATTATGCTTCCTGAAACACTAGGATTGTTTTTACTCGGATTATATGCCGGTAAAAAAGACATTTTCCGCCGTGCTAAGGAATTAGATCCAAAACTTAAAAAATGGCAAATCATTATGTTCATTTTAACATTACCGATGTGGTTTATTATGGTTTACTTCTTTATGAACAATCAACCATACACACCATTTTCACTTATGGGTATTACGATGATAAGCGGAAAGACATTATTCATATTCTACATTTTCACGCTCATGCGTTTATTACAAAAAGAAAAATGGCAAAAGATATTACGTCCGTTCCAGTACGTTGGTCGAATGGCATTAACAAATTATATCTCGCATACAATTGTTACGTTGCTTGTATTCGGAATATTGTTCAAAAATGATTATCTTGCTCCATTATGGGTAGGACCACTATTTTGCATCGGTTTCTACACGCTGCAAATCTTTATTAGCCGCTGGTGGCTGTCACGTTACCAATACGGGCCACTTGAGTATATATGGCGCCTTGGTACGTACGGAAAGATGATGCCACTTAAAAAGAAAAGCAAGGTCTCGTAAGCAACACAAAAATAAAAGGTTCAAATCGCATGCGATTTGAACCTTTTATCAATTTTACGCTTCTCTTACCGCACTTTGTATCGGAACTGGTTCATCCTTTACTTTCACTTTACGCTGCGGCACCATATTAAATACGATATTTAAAAGGACTGCTGACGCACTTCCAAGTACGATTCCGTTATCTGTTAAAATACGAATACTTTCTGGAAGTTGTGAGAATAATGTAGGAACGACAGTAACTCCTAGTCCAATTCCGACAGAACATGCAACGATTAATAAGTTTTCTTGTCTTCCAAAATCAACGCTACTTAACATTTTAATACCATATGCCATTACCATACCGAACATCGCTAACATCGCACCGCCAAGTACTGATTTCGGAATGATTGTTGTAATAGCGGCGATTTTTGGAATGAACCCAAGAACGATTAACATACCACCACACGTGTAAATAATCACGCGATTTCTTACTCCAGTTAATTGAACAAGCCCTACGTTTTGAGAGTATGTTGTATACGGAAAAGCGTTGAAAATACCACCTAACACCATCGCTAATCCTTCTGCACGATAACCTTTTGTTAATTCTTTTTCACCAATCTTTTTATTGCAAATATCAGATAATGCAAAGTAAACGCCTGTCGCTTCTACAATCCCTACGCAAGCAACGAGAATCATCGTAATAATTGGCGTTAATTCAAATGTTGGTGTACCGAAATAAAATGGCTGGATACCATGGAACCAATCCGCTTCTCCAACCGCTTGCAAGCTTACTTTCCCCATAAATGCTGCAACGATTGTACCGAACAATAGACCTAGTAAAATAGAGATTGAACGAATAAATCCGTCAAAGAAACGATACATAATGATAATAAATAGTAACACACCAAATGCTAATGCTAAATTTTCAAGACTACCAAAATCTTTACTTCCTACTCCACCAGCCATATCATTAATAGCGGCAGGAACAAGTGTAACTCCAATTACGGTAACGACAGATCCTGTTACAACAGGGGGAAACAGCTTTACAAGCTTTCCAAATAATTTCGCAAAAATAACAACGAATAACCCCGCAGCAATAATCGCTCCATAAATAGAGGATACGCCGTATTGTTTCCCGATTGCAATCATCGGGCCAACCGCTGTAAATGTACAACCAAGTACAACTGGAAGTCCAATACCGAAAAAGCGATTTGATAATGCTTGTAAAATTGTCGCAACGCCGCACATTAATAAATCAATTGAGACTAAGTACGTTAACTCTTTTTGATTTAAACCAAGTCCGCCGCCCACAATAAGCGGAACGATAATTGCACCAGCATACATTGCAAGCATATGCTGCATACCAAGTGATGCGATTTTAAATGGATGTTGCTTCATCGCTTATTTCACCTCCGCAGTTTCATGCTGTACAAATGTAACTGTGCCGTTATCAAGTGATGCAATTTCTGCTAGTGATTCAACACGAACTCCTTGTTCACGAAGCTTCTTTCCTCCATCTTGAAATGCTTTTTCAATAACAATACCAATACCTGCAATACTTGCTCCGGCTTGCTCTACTAAACTCATTAAACCTAAAGCAGCCTGACCGTTTGCTAAAAAGTCATCAATAATTAAAACGCGATCACTTTCATCGATATGATTTCGAGATAATGAAATTTCATTCGTTTCTTGTTTCGTAAATGAATATACGTTTGCCACATACATATTATCTTGTAACGTTAACGATTTACGCTTTCTAGCAAAAATTACTTTTACACCAAGTTCTAATGCAGCCATAACCGCTGGTGCAATACCTGAAGATTCAATCGTCACGATTTTTGTAATGTTCTCTTCTTTAAAACGTTTAGCAAATTCTTTTCCGATTTCTTGCATAAGTACTGGATCAATTTGATGATTTAAAAAAGCATCTACCTTTAATACGTCACCAGATAAAACCTTTCCTTCGTTCAAAATCTTTTCTTGTAATACTTTCATGTTTGTTCCCCCTCTTATGCAATAAAAAAACTCCAAAAGCCGCCACCACTCGTTACAAGTGAGAGACGCGCTTTTGGAGTTTCGCAAAAAAAGAATGCTAAACAAGCAAATATATTCGTCCTCACTCATAGTCAAAGTATTTACGGTACTTCGGTAGAAACTTGCAGGCCATATCCCCGCGATTATATGAGTGTAGCTAACTATTTATTTTATAGAAGGATTATAACGTACTTTTTATACTTTGAAAAGCTTTTATTAATAAAACACGGACAAATTTTATAAAATCATCATTTTCGTTCGAGTTTTGTAAACTCTTTCATTCCAAATTACAACTTCGTTAAAATGATCGGTCCATCTTCTGTAATCGCAATTGTATGCTCATATTGAGCTGATAATTTCCCATCCATCGTTTTCGCAGTCCATCCATTTAAATCTACTTTCGAATATCGCATACCTACATTGACAATTGGCTCAATCGTAATTACCATTCCCTCTTGTAACTCAGGCCCTTGTCCCGGCTTACCAAAATGAAAAATTGCTGGTTCTTCATGAATCTCTTTACCAATTCCATGTCCCGTAAAGTCTCTTGCGACAGAAAAACCTTCACTTGCTACATAACTTTCAATCGCATAACCAATATCTCCTACATGATTACCAATTATCGCCTGATCAATGCCTTTATACAAAGCATTCTCAGCTACTAGTAACAACTTTTCTGCTTCATCAGAAACTTTTCCAACTCTATACGTCCAAGCAGAATCTGAAAGACCACCATTTAAGTTTACTACCATGTCAATTGTTACAATATCACCCTCAGTTAAAGGAACATCGGCCGGAAACGCATGACACATTTCATCATTTACAGATGCACATATCGCATATGGATATCCGTTGTACCCTTTCTGCTCAGACGTTGCACCATGCCGTTCTAAATATGCTTCCACAAACGTATTAATTTCTTTTGTTGTAATACCTGGTTTCATTATTTTCGCAATTTCTCTATGACATGAAGCAAGTAACTTTCCAGATTCATGCATTACATCTATTTCATTTTTCGTTTTAATTGTAACCATTCTACCTCTCCTGACTAAACTTCACATTTACTACTGAAATTCAATCATACACATCCTCTATCAAAAATTCAAAGCACCCAATTACAAAAATATTATTTATTTCTGCATCAAAATTAAAAACAGAGGAGATTCTTCTGTTTTTAATCATTTTTACATATATAGTTCATTTTCAAAAACTCAAAATAACTACCGTTTGTTTTCTGTATAAACGTTCCAACTGCTTCAAATCCTGCCCTTTTATACACTTTAATTGCTCTCTTATTAAATGTAGCTACTGATAGTGTTATATACTTGCATCCATATTTTTCTTTACTAAAAGCTAGTATAGCGTTTATGAACTGTAATCCAAACCCATTTCCAGTTATATTAGGTTTCATTCCAAGACCTATATCAACCGTCCCATCATTTATTTTACAAACAGTAAAATAACCAATGAGAGTGCCATTTTCCTTCACAGAAAAGGTATGATCCCCCCTACTCTCATCATGTAAAAATTCAGTTAAATCTTCTTCATCTGCCTCTATATCATAAAAGGAATATTCCCCTTCATAATGCCAGTTGTATGCAATTTCTTCTGCTTCTTCTTGCGTCATTACTGTATATGTATAATCCATTTTTCTCCCCCCTTTAAAAAAAGAGCTGCAAGTAAGCAGCTCTTTTTATAACTCGTAAATTTCTTTATACTTCGCTTCTAAATAATCTGCTAAGTAATTTGCATTTAATCCTTCACCTGTTACATCTTCTAAAATTTCAAGTGGCTTTTTCGTTTTACCGTATTGGTGAATATTTTCTGTTAACCATTCACGAATTGGTGTTACGTTTCCTTCTTCTAATAATGCATCAAAGTTCGGAATGTCTTTTAACATTCTTTGCTTAAATTGCGCTGCATACATATAGCCAAGCGCATAAGATGGGAAGTATCCAAATGAACCACCAGCCCAGTGAACATCTTGTAATACGCCTTGTGCATCGTTAGCCGGGCGAATTCCTAAATATGCTTCCATCTTATCATTCCAAGCGGCTGGTAAATCTTTCACTTGTAATGTACCATCAAATAATTCTTTCTCAAGTTCATAACGAACCATGACGTGAAGCGGATATGTAAGCTCATCTGCTTCTATACGAATAAACGACGGCTTCGATTCATTAATCGCATCGTAAAACTCATCTACTGATAAATCATTGAATTGACCATCGCTATACTCTTTTAATAAATCATAATTTTTCTTCCAGAATGATTTATTACGACCGATAAAGTTCTCAAAGAATAATGATTGTGACTCATGAATACCCATAGATGTTCCACTACATAGCGGTGTACCTTCAAATTTCTCTGCAATATTCTGCTCATATACAGCATGACCACATTCATGAATTGTTCCAAACACAGCCATACGGAAGTCTTTTTCGTCATAGCGTGTCGTAATACGAACATCCCCTCTATTTAATGTGATCTCGAATGGATGTACCGTTTCATCAAGACGACCTGCTTCAAAGTCATAATTTAATTGCTTTAATAGCTCTAATGTAAAGTTTTTTTGTTTTTCTTTTGAAAAATGTTCCGATAAAGCACTTGTCTTTAATCTCTTTTGCGACTCCGATATTTCTTTTACGAGCGGTACGATACGCTCACGAAGTTGACCAAATACGTGGTCTAATACTTCTACCGTAATACCCGGCTCATACATATCTAATAATGTATTATATTTATATGTTTCGTAACCCCAATATGTAATGAACTTCTTTTTAAATTCAACGATTTGTTCTAAATACGGACGGAACATTTCGAAATCAGATTTTTCGCGAGCTTCTTCCCACACACTTTCTGCTTTCGCTTCTAATTTCACATACGCTTCATATTCCGCTTGTGGAATTTTCTTATTTCTATCATATTCTTTACGACACTCTTCCACCATTTTCTTCGTCGTTTCAGAAAGTTTGTCTTCACTTATTAAAGCTTCAAGCTCTGTTAAATAGTTCCCCATCTCATCTGAAGTCGACATAGCAAATACTTCTGATGAAAGCATGCCAATTACTTCTGAACGCTGGTCTACACCTTTTTTAGGCGCACCTGTTCTCAAGTCCCAAAACATTAAGCTTAATGCCTCTCCATAATTCTGTATCTTCTTCACATATGTTAAAAATTGTTTTTCTACTTCATATGTAGCTACTGTCATCGTATAAAACCTCCCTTTTCTACCTCAAACTTAATTCGACATGGAAATCTAAATTCCTTTTATAATAGAAAAAAAGCTTGGCAAGCGCCAAGCTTTCTCCTTATAATTCTTTACCTTCTACTGGTAGTACGTTTTTCACCGCTTCTATCACTTTCTCATCTTCTGTATCAGATAAGAAGATTGATATAGCACCTTTATCGTCGCTCGTACGAATTAAACGTCCAATCCCTTGACGAAGACGTAAAATCATATATGGTACATCTACATCCCAGAATGGATCATTTACGTGTTTACGCTTCGCTTCAAACACAGGATCGTTTGGAGGGAATGGTAATGACCAAATGATAACATGTGATAATGATGAACCAGGAATATCTAAACCTTCCCATAAATGAACGGCACAAAGTACAGTCTCTTCTTCATTTTGGAAACGAGAAACGAGCTGACTAATTTCTTGATCCCCTTCATATAGGAACGGAACGGACATTTGTTCTTTACTTACATATTCTTTAAACGCTGCAAGTTCTTGTGTTGTACGGAATAATACAAGTGTACGTCCATTTGTTTTCTGTATATTTTCAAGTGTATATTGACACTTTCTTTCCCATTCATTTTCTTTCGTATGGGATAGTAAGTTTACTGCCATTTGCTCCTCATAATCAAACGGTGAAGCAACCGAGAATGACAAGTAATCTTTTACTCCTAAGCTATTTGCTGTAAATGCGAATGAATCGTTATTAGATAATGTAGCAGAAGAGAAAATATACGGGATTTTCTTCGAGAATACTTTCTCTTGTAATACTTCTTCAACTGCACGTGGCATAATCACTAACGTGAAGGCTCCATCACCTTCTTCACCCCATGTAATTACATTTTTCTCGTGCATGAACAGACGAAGTGAATGTTCTAATACATCTAAATGTTCATCAACGATATTTAAGTCATACGTGTTTACTGTATGCATTTCACTTTCAAATACTAATGCATCACCGACTTCACCAATTTTCGCATAAAGTCGCTTCGCTTCAGCAGTTACTTTTTCTGTCACAGTAATTTCTAAACGATCAGAACCGGCAATTTCTTTTTTATTTTCTTGTAACACATCAAAGAATCGCTCTGTTTGCCAAATTGTTTCTTCTACTAAATGCGCAAACTCTTCACGAATATCGTTTTGCAACAATCTTGTTAAAAGTTGCTCCATCATCGTTTGCTTTAAACGATATGTTAAAGCTTTTTGAGCTGCATACTCTACAAGATGTCCTTCATCGAATACAACGCAGCTACTTTCTGGTAATAACGGAATTTGCCCTTCACGTTTACGTGCATCATACGTCCAAATATGATCCATATAGAAATCTTGAGAACAAATAATTAAATCTGCTGCTTTACGATAATGTTCACGAGAAAGGGTTTGACCACAACGATGACGAGAATCACAAGTGAAGCAATCTTGGAAGTAATCCCAATTTACTTTTGACCATTCCTCATCATTTAAAAGAGGAAATTCTTTTCTGTCACCGTAGTGAGTAAAGTTTTGCATCGTACCATGATCAAATACAAACTGCGGTAATTCGTAGTATACATCTTCAATTACTTCTGGAGCTCGTCCACTCATAACATCTTCAAGTTTACGTAAGCACAAATAATTATCCATTGATTTCGCAAGTCTTACATCTACCGATAAGCCTAATGCCTCAGATAATTTAGCAATGTCCCCTTCTTCTTTCACAAGCTGCTCAATTAACGTTTCATCAGCACAAGCGATAATCGCTGGTTTTCCAGTATAACGCGCATAGCAAATTGCATATAGAAGATATACAATTGTTTTCCCTGTTCCTACACCCGCTTCTGCGAACATTACTTTCTTTTCTTGGAAAGCACGTTCTAATTGAAACGCCATAAAAATTTGTTCATCACGCTCTTCAAAACCTTTTTCCGGAAGGATGTCGTAAAACACATCTCCAATCCACTCATTCAACTTATCATAAAAATTATCTTGTTTCCCTACTTCAAATGGTAATCTCTTCTCAGTAAACATCCTTAGCCTCCAACCAAAAAGTTTTTCTATAAAAGATATAGCAACTGCTACTCATATGTGCGCAGCCACTTTCCCCTGTTGCAATACATGGAAATACACGAAAAAAAATTTTCCTTTCGAAAAAGGAAAATTTTCTTCTATATTAATGACTTTAAATACCGTTTATCTATCGCTGTTTCATGCGAAAGAGCTAACAAATATTCTTCTTGTGCTTTTTGTATTTCATCTACAATCGCACCTTCGTTATCCACTTCTTTTCCGAGCTCATCATACGTACGGTGAATAGCTTTTTGAATCATTGATAATTGGAAACTATCCATATCAGTTCCTCCTTTACGCATTACATAATAGCCAGTATATGCGCGCTAAAGGAGTTTTATACTATGAATTACGAGGTGGACGTTTTCCGAAGTATTGGTAGTAATCTGTCACCACAATATACTCATAAACATAGTAATTTAAAGGTTTCCTCTAATTTCTTTTTTCCGAATCATTTGTTACTACTTCCATAATAATATGTCTAGAAAAAAAATACAATGGATTTATGTATTAGACACATCATTGTATCTTAACATACTTCATCGGTATCTACAATAATTAAAATTCCTAATATCCTACTAACGCGTTCATAAATAAAAATAGGGAATTTAACTCTCTTTCTTTTTTCGACTTTCTTTTAGGCATTCATAATTTTTCTCTATTAGTAAAGTCAGAAGTTCAAGCGTTTCAGGATTTTGTTCAACCATTTCTTTTAATCCAGAAAAATAAGCAATAAAATCTTCTCCAACTGCTTTATGTGTAGTCCCCCTCAACTTCCCTTCTGTAACTTTCATAAACATAAAATACTCGCTAGCAATTTCAAACATAGTTTCTGCAATTTCTTTAGTAATAACTTCGGATGGCTTCTTGAAATCATTACCTTGAAACCCGCTATATAGACTATTATTTTTTAAATTGTTTAATATTTTCTCAAACGCTTTAACCCCTTGACTCTCAGGTATACCAACAATCTTTTCTAACCCTTTCACATTTACAGTGGGCATCATCATAAACAATCTAATTTTAGGGTTGTGATTCACCAAACGTTTATGCAAATCCTTCCAATTATAATTTTTATCCATTGCACTTTCAGTCAACGCCCTACCAAACATCGGAATTTTAGATAATTCTTCACACATTAAATGAGAAAGAGTATAAGCACGTGCATATCTTTTATTTTCTAATAATAACTTTGCATCCTCTATTAATTCACTTGCATTTTCAATAACTTTTAAACTCATATTTTCTACTTCATCTACGGTTAACTTTTTAGCCATTTTTATCCCCCAACTCTTACTGTGTACTTAACAAGAATAATAAAAACTGCTCTTTTATCATCAACAAATCATTTATTACTTTTGGATAAACTCTTCCATCCTAGATACCGAATAAAAACCATTATCTTCATCGTCTAAAGGAAGAACTTTTTTAATTGCAACAATGTCCTTTAACATCTCTGACATTATTTTTTTTACTTCACCTGCATTACCGTTCCCTTGATGGAATTTAACTGATTCAGTTATAAATATTTTTGAGTTACTCAATAAATTTTTAATGTTCGTCTCAACACTTTCAAATTCTTCTGGTAAATACTTCACGCTAAGTTCAACATTATAGATACTTTTCTCTAATCCCCTCAATTTTTCTTTTAACTCTTTATCTGTTGTTGCTTTGTTACTTATCTTATCTGCAACATCATCCACATAAGAAATTAAAGTATTAACTTGCCCAGGTAATATCTTTAAAACCGATTCACTGGCTTCCTTTTTCTTTTCTTCTGTTTGAGCATCCGCTTGTTCTTTTACTCTATCTTCTGTTTTTGAATTTTCTTCAAACGCTTTATCTGCCAACGTTTCTTCTTTATTATTTTCACATCCCATAAGCAATAAGAAAATAATAATCATTGTAAAAGCAAGCACCAGATTTTTATTTTTATATTTCATATACTCCACCCCTTGTTAAACGTTTATTTTATTAAATTGATTTAATTCATTTAATTCATTATTTACTAAATGTCTATTCATATCTCTCATTTTCCTCTAACAGGAAATCAATCGCTTGATTAATAGTTTCTAAAACCTCCTTTCCTTGTAGATATTCAATATAATTCTGTTTTTGATTTTCATATCTTCTCTCACATGAAATATTATGAATATCTTTCCACAAAACCTTTATTAAACAAAAAGTTACAGGAGGTTCAAAAACTGGGAAAGTGAACTGTGGTACTGCTTCCGTTTTATGTAATTCTATAAAATTCATATTATGTTTCACCATGTTGTAGGCATGTCTTAAACCAAATAATAAATTCCCTCTAGTATCTTGTTTTTGTCTGTATGAGTACTCCACTTTATTAAATTCTATATGCCAATCGTTTATGGCGACTACCCATAACAAAACTTCACCCAATGTTGCGTACATTTTATTCTCATCGTTCATAACACTAAATGCCCTTGTTAAACGTTCATGAGCAGATTTCAAAGCATATTCGGATCTTCGCAACCTCTCCACAGCCATATATTTATCCCCTTCTTTTAATTAATAGTTCTTAACAATAAAAATATCATATTTTACCATATGATTGAAATTCATATTATGTAAGATTTAAATTAATTTTATGATTGTTTTAATTATTAATAAACAAGTTGTACAATATTTTTTTGATACTTATTTAAAATTCATTTAAAACATTCTTTTTTATTGTGTAAAAGAATGGGCGAAGCCCCACCGAACGAAGTGAGGTAATGAGCCGAAGGCGAACTGGAGAGCGTTAGCGAAAGAAAGATAGGGGAGCATTAGCGACCTTCCTTTTATACTATCTATTCTTTTTACTATCTATTTTCTATACCTATCGCTTTTTGTCCATTTTTGTTCATTTTTTGATATAGGTCTTATCACTTTTCGTCCTAAAATGGACATTTTCTGATGAACTAATTTCGCTTTTTGACCAAAACAGGACAAAAAATGATACCTCGTTGCATTTTAAACAAGCCATTTGACATTTCAAAATGTCTAAGAGGGTGTCAAGATTAATAATTAGGTACTTTTGAGACAGGATAAAAACCTTTGTTATCAAGGGGTGTACGTGTTAGCGTAATTTGCCGACTTTATATATATTAAACCCAATCACGAAAACGAAAATTGAAAAGATTCCTACCTCAAAAAACGACCTCTCAAATTTGCTTGTACTAGATTTTAAGAACTAACCCAATACCAAAACATCTAAAACAACTAGAGGGCTATATAAAGAAAAATAAAGGTATATCATGAGATACACCCAATATTTCTATTACCAAGGGTCACCGCTGTCAAAATTATTTTGAACTGTTGCATTTCCAAAAAACTTCTCTGAACCTAATGTCTCAATTTCACCATTTATAAAACGTGCACAGATTCTACCTGAATATGTACCTTCACCTCTGTTAATCCATTTATAAGACGTTACATCTTTATCAAAGTTTAATGAATAGGAATATGTACCATTACGATATAGATAAAGTGTATAGCCAACAAACCCAGAATAGTTTTCAGCATTAACATCTTTGCCCCATGTATAAGTAACTATCCCATCTCCATCTTCGGCTACTTCTCCTACCGCTTTAATATCCATTGGTGATACATTAGTTTCATAATTGTTAGGTGGTAAAGGTTTAACAGTTTCATCTTTAATTTGAAATTTATTAGATGTCTGCGCTAAACTTCCTTCATCTTCTACATATGTATTAAATAGAATAGAAATCTTAATAAAATACTCACCTGCTTGCAAGTTTGTATAATTAATAGAAGTAGATATAGTTGTGGTAGTTGAAATCTCCACATTATCCTTTAACAATACAACCTTATATCCCTCCCATTCACGATACTTAACTTTATTATCATCGTGTGTCCAAGAGAAACTAATCTCTCCAAGAGATGTAGGTGTTTGATTTTTAATATCATAACCCTTAATTTCACCAACATTGGTTTGTAATTCATTAGGAGCACTAGGTAATGTAGGTGTTACACCTTCACGGTAGAATAAAGAATCATCAATTTGACTTTCCCAATCAGTAGGTCTAGTTTCTCTCCAATAAATTTCATTAACATAATCAGAAAAAGAAGTTGTATTGTCCAAACGACAGGTAATATTTAAATATCCCTTCTTTTCAACAGAT
Source organism: Bacillus cereus group sp. Bc010 (assembly GCF_027716745.1). Classification (NCBI taxonomy): domain Bacteria; kingdom Bacillati; phylum Bacillota; class Bacilli; order Caryophanales; family Bacillaceae; genus Bacillus; species Bacillus cereus group sp. Bc010. Next base: position 168,589 of record NZ_JAQFUY010000004.1, on the reverse strand, counting down.
ACACCGATAATACTATAATTTTTGTTTCCTATAATTACTTGTCCATCGCTTTTACCAACAAGTTTCATAATTTTTCTGGTCAAAGAAGTATCCCTTACAAACACATGAATCTCTGAATCAATTGTAACCATTGACACTGTGCTTTGATAATGCTGTGTGTAATCACTTGTGCGCTGAATAACCGCAGGACATTTCAAAAGATATTTACTTGTTTCATCCGCATACTTTAAATTAAATATGATATTGTGCTCACACTGTCTCATAATCCCTTTATAATTTTCCGAACGTGGTACAGTTACTTGATTCCAAATCATCCAATACATGTCGTTATAATAGATGTAATCACCACGCATCATTGCGAAATTAGTTGAAAGATATTTATCATTAAATTCTCGAGTATCAGTATTTGTAATGATTCCATACTTCTTAGCGCCATTTATAAACACTTCTTGACCTGCTAATGACATCATGTCATTGAATACGTTATATTGCAGTTTAAAAATATTAAATTTATCCATTTTTTTATCCTCCTTTCTTATTGAAATAAATTGAAGAAGTTGCTAGGTGCAGAATCTTCATTTGGCATTTGACGAATCTTCTTTTCTAATTGGTCAATTCGTGCTTGCAAATACTTAGCAAAATTGTCAATTGTCATGTCGTCCTGTCGGTAGTTTTTCATTAAATGTGGTTGGTTTGCGATTGAATTTAAAATTGCCAGTGCAGTTGAATAGATTGCTTTCTTGTTGGCTTTTGACGATGCATTGTAAATTGCATCACCGTTAATGCCTTCTTCTTCTAAATACACAATTAATTCTTCATACGGTAATTCCATACCACCGATTTCCATTTGTAATCTTTCGATATTATCCATATCTATATTCTCCTTTGTAATTGATTTGTTATATATTAAACATTCATGAGAGTTACAAACTAATCTGTTAATGTACTCTTGAATATAAGTTGGTGTATCCAATGGCTCATTGTTATAGAGCCAGATTCCTTCATATGTAAATACGAATATATGTATTTTAGCGTTGTGATGTTCCGAAATGTAGAATCCATTCAATTTGATTCCATTAACTTCATATCCCATGTTCTCATCATCTTCAAAATGAATAAGGGTTGTATCATATGGAGTAAAGGACAATTCTTGATACAACATACCTGCAACATATGGATAAATCGCTTCATATTGTTCAGTTGTCATTAGTGGACGTTGTTTGATTGGATTTAATGTTAGGTACGTTGATTTGATTTTGTTTTCGAGATATAATAGAGATTGGCTAGGTAAATTTAGGATAGAATCAAGCATCATAGATTCTCCTTTCTGAAATTTTTTAGGGTGTGTGTTGAGAGGTTGGCTATAGGAGCATTTTGTGAACATGGGGTAAACGTTTTGTTCGACTTCTCACCTTTGAAAACACCAAAAATGAACAATACACGAATAAAGAAGTATCCCCATAATACTAATTATATGGTAGTTTACATAATTAAGGTTATAGGAAGTCCTATCACACGAACGTTCATTGACTATCCAATGACATTGTTCGTGTTTTATTTTACGGTCATTTTCTACAAAACTCACTCATCTACCTAGAGTAAGTTGAACAAAAACGAGTTTTAAGAACACTTGTTCTTTCCATACCCTTCTCATTTTTGTTCGTTTATTTTCCGGCTCGGCTCATCCTCGCACACATGCATTACTTAAAAGTGTGTCGCATGAAATTAATACCTTTATATCACTAAACTTTGATATATCAATGTTTTTGCCAAATCCACACATACAATCACAACACTCACATATGTCTCTCTTATCCCTCGACTATATCCTCTTTCTTAGTTGCAACGTCTGCTTTTACATCCATTGTCTTTGCTTGCTCATACTCATTGACCTTGTTATTGACTTGCTTCTGCTCACTAACTCGTTTCTCACGTTCAAGTATACGCTTCAACTCTAGGTGTTCATTGCTAACATATGGATTGATTGCAACCAATGACTCCATACTGATTGCACCAACATCATACATCTTAACTAAGTTATCAATGACCTCTGTCTCATTGACTGGTCTTGCATAGTGGAATACCATATCTAACGAGTCAATAGCATCTTCACTGTATGCCTTACCTTGCTTACCTAACAGACCCACTACCTTGCTGTTGCGTTGCTCTAGTCCCTCTCTTAGGTAACGCTCGTTGAGTCCACCCTTCATGTCAGCAAGTTGATATAACATTCTCATACTCATCTCTGATAAGTTACTTACATCCGAAGCATTCAATGCCACAGCAGGAACACTTGCAATGTTAATCAGTTGTTGCATGAGTGTATTGAAGATTACCTCAAATGCCTTATGATTGACACCATTACTTACCATCTTAAAGTCAGCACCATCATCTAAAGTAATTCCACCACCAACGATATGAGGATTCAGCCCCTCTCCTTTTAGTTGTTGCCCAATAACTACTGGGATTGGATTATGATGTTTATAGAATGAATCACTAAACTTAGATAGTAAATCCTCCATAGCATCAATGATATTAATAAAGTCATCTAAGTCGCTCTTTCCAAATGTCGTGCTCAATTCATTATCTGTTTTATAGTGAATTGGTAAACCACTAACATTCTTATAAGAACCCACAACACGTAAATCCGTACCTCCAATTGTTGAATACTTCACTACTTCCTCTGGTGTATAGACAACATAGAAGTCACTCTCTAATGATGTATAATACTCAACAAATGCAATCATGTCGTTCTCATCATTATAAATAGGATATCCGCATTCTGTCGGTACGACCTTACTGCTCACATTTCCATCATCTTTGATATACACATACTCATATCCGTTACCATACTTAACTAAGTTATTTAGCAGGTCGAAGTCAATCTTGTCATAATTACCTTTCTTATACACCCTCTGCATATCTCCGACAATCTTTTCCTCACCAGTAAAAGTTATCGGTTTTTTTAATAGGTAAGTAGTTTCAAGGTTCACAATTAACTTTGCATACTGTAATAAAACTTGTCGTTGTTGATATGGTTTATTATTATAACTTTCTACAACCCTATTTGAGATAGCATGTTTACCATCCAAATATTTTTTCTTCTCAATTGTATCTAAAATTCTTTTCTGGTTTTCAAAATGAGACACCTCATCAACAAACCAGAATTGGTTACCGTTATGTACGGTTTTAATATATTCTTGTAAATTCATTTCTTTTTCCTTTCCAAAATAAAAAACACCCTAAAGGGTGCTTTACTCGTTCTTCATTTTTTATACAAATCACTAAAAGGTACATCCTTATACTCATCAGGTATTCCTTCTGAAAATCCCTTTTGACGCTTTAACTCTTCATAATTCCGTTGAAAATCTTCCATCTCTAACTGTCTTCTATTAGAAAGAGAAAACTTTTGATTTACAATAGTATTCCAAACATCTAGTTGATTCTCTACCATATATATATATTGCATATTCTTCATTTTAGATAACTGTCTTTCAAAATTACTTGCATCCTGTCCATTTTTTTCAAATGTTTCCTTACCTCTCTCGTTTCGAATTATACCTTCACCAAGTTCATTAATTCTCTTCTTGAATATGGCTGTGGTTTCATGAATTAAAGAATCTATTAAAAATTTTTCTTCAAAAGATTCCTCATTAACCAGATAAATAATTCGTTTCTTTAAACTTTCTACTGTTAAATCTTCTTGTAAAAATTTTTCACCTATATTATAACTAAGAAAAAACAAAACATCCTTTAATGTTGCATCCTTTGGATTACAATGCTCATCCCATTCTTTCAAGGATTCAATAAATGTATTTGTCCAACTCATCTAAACCATCTCCCTTCAACCGATATAATTCGATAAAAAGAGACAAAAACCCTCTTAAATATACCATTTATTTTGCTTAATACCTTGAATTGCTAATGCTATAGCAATTACACAATCATCATGTTTATCATTACCTTTTTTATTTCCTGTTTTTCCATCTGTTTCAACAAAAATTTGCATTTGGTCTAACGTTTCTTGACAGTTTATAAGAATCATTTCTAATTCAAATTGCTCTTTTAAATCTGTAATCATAATATTTTTTGTTACTTGAGTAGTTTGATATCCTAACTGTAATTGTTTTTTGCCTAATTGCTGATTGAAAATTTTATGTTTGTACAAATTCATATACTCATATTCTTTTCGTAAACGTTCTAAGATTGGCGTACCAAAAGAGTTTCTTTCTACTGTTAAAAAGGCATAGTTATAAAACTTGCCAATAGTATCAAGTAACTTTGCAAATTCATAAACAGGAATTTTATTATCATAAAAACTTAGCACCTGTTCACCATCTGCATTTAAAATTGAGATAGTAGAATAGTCGCCACCGCTACCGCTTGCAGTATCCACACCTGCATAATAACGGACACCCTCAACAGGTAATTCATAAATCATTAACGATTTTCCAATGTATTTTGCAATACTATCTGGAATAAACATTTTTACATCTCTATATAGAAATGGTTTTTTAATATATTTTAAGCGTTCAACAATCTTTTGTTGGTCGAAAACGTTTAATCCACTACTGATAAATGATTCCATTGGGGTTGCAGGAAATTCTTGATAAAATTGTTGCAAACTCATATCAAGTAGTTTCCATCTTCGCCACATTAATTGTTTAAGAGTTGCCCTTTGCTCATATAAAAATAATTCTTCTTGCTCTAAATCATCTTTAGTAAGACGTTTTCCTTTATTATTTGCTTTGTACCATATTTCTGCTTCATCATAATCATCCTTGAATTGTTTTGCGTATGAGGAAGAATAGAAAGGAAAGAAAAACGCTTTGTACTTCGACTCACCTTTATATGCGTTCATGAAGAGTTTTTGATAGGAGTTGAAACCATTTGAAGTAGTTTCAATTACTAATTTTGATGTTTTACTCTTTGCCAATGCTTGTTCTGCTGATAATAAAATTGAATCTTGATTCTCGTAGAATGCAAACTCTGATAATAAAATGTATTCATATGTAGTTCCACGACCCACATCTTTACCTCCTGCGGTTGCAAGTGTAATAGATGAGCCATTATCAAATTTCAATTGGTTACGGTTGTTTTGTGTATCTTTTGGAAACTTAAATTTATCATGTGGAAGGTCATCGTACATCATTTTTAATTTATCGAATAATGATGTTGATGATTCTTGTTTATAGGAAACTATCATATAATTGGTTCTTGGTCTGTTCATTGCCATCCATAAACACAAAGCCAATGACATTGTACTAAAACCAATTTGTCTTGCCTTTGCAATTACATTAAAACGTCCCATTTCATTAATGAATTTCTTTTGTTGGTCATTAACTACAAAAGGTACATATTCACCTGTATTGGTAGTGATTTTGACGAAATTTTGTAGCCATAATACAGGGTCTTCATTAATTAATTTTAGTTTTTCTGCTGTAGTAGGTTTTCTTGCCATTATACAATCAACCCATCGTCTTCTGGTTCTTCATCTACTTTAGATAATTCTGCCCCTGCTTTAATAATACTGTTGATTTCTTTATTAAGAGTTAAAAGCAATTTAACTTGCTTTTCATCACCTGTTAATGCTTTTTCTCTCACAACTTTGTAAATAGTATGTATATCATCAATCATTTTAGATTGTAAATACAGTGCCACCAAATTTGCATACTCTGGTGTCTTTTCCCAATTTGTAAAACCATTCATAGTTTTTCTACCAACTGAAATAAGAAATTCTTCTTCATTTTTTGGCAGAATAGTTTGATTGAATCGTGTATCTGGGAATTTATAATTAAAATACATTCGATTCTCTTTTGTAATCTTCTTTAATGCTTCTTTTAACGTCATTTCATTTAACCTCTTTCTTACATATCATCAAAGAAACTTTCTTCTTTGATTTCTTTCTGCTTATATGGTGATGTCCATTCTTCATGTCCTTCAAATTCATTCATATGAATTTCCATCATTCTATGTGCTCTTTCTTTACTTTTTAAACGTTCTTGATATTCTTTTTCTAATTTCTCAACAACGTATTTTGCACCTTCTTTTGAAGATTTCAGCATTGCATCTATTTTCTTTTGACCTGCTTGTTTTACGTGGTCGCAAATTGTTTCTTTCCATGCTTTATATCCATCCCAATAAAATTTAGTTTGCTTATCAAAAATTTGTTTGAAAATACCTTCATTTAACAACACATTCTCATCAGTAACCTTTTCACGCTCTCTTTCCAAGAAGGATAAGTTTTTATTTTTTGTTTCAATTTCTTTTAAATTTGTCTTAACAGACATACTTTTTACATATTGGTTTGTTTCTTGTTTCCATTTTCCAGTTTCATCTTGATATCTTTTACCAGAAACCTTTGTTAGAAATATACAATCGTTAATGATTTCCCTTGTTCGTGTCATACCTAATTCCAGCACTTCACACCATTCTTTGTCGCAAATTGCATATTCGAATTGTGCGTTATTTCTCCAATTATGGTAAGCCATAACTGTTAGGTGATAATCATCTTCTCCTGCTAGATTGTATTCACTTGATTTAATTGGCGTAAAACCTTTGAATTTGAATGGATTCTGTTTCCAATTAACTTTCCCCTCTGCTGTCGCTTTCTTCATTTCATCGTTTATTTCAATTGCTAGTGCATTCTTTTTTACATCACCGTTGAAAGATAAAGTTATATAACCTTTATCTCTTAAACCTTCCAATGCTTTTCCTGCCTTCACATTGTCACGACTTGCATTTGAAGTCGTCCACCCTAAATCTTCCACTATGATTGTTACATGTGTTCTGATATTCATTGTGCCAACATTCTTCATAAATTGAAGATAAGCAAACACCTTTAACTCATCGTTGTTTAATTTGTACTCTGTACCAAACCCAAACGCCACGTTTGGAATTTGGATATAATTATCTGTTGTCATTTTTAACATTTCTAATTACCCCTTTATTTAAATTACCTTTAATGGATTACTTGTTCTTTAATCCTAATTTTTTGCCCCGCTCATTATACTCATCCAGAGCATTTAACAACTCCCCATCACGTTCAAATAACCAAAATCGTTTATTTGTTGTGTCGTGGAATGCTGTGCAAATATATTTAATTCCTTTCTCATATCTCAAAAACTCATGTAAATTTGTTGAATAACAGAAAAAGTACTCTTTTTCTTGAAACATTCTAAATTCCTCCTTTTTAATTAACCTTCACATTACTTGAAAGTTAAACTGATAGTATTTTTTTGGGTAAGAGCCATAGAGAAGATTTCCTTGTTATACTTCTCTTCAATCATGCCTTTCGTATAAGATGTATATTTTCTTAACTCAATCACTTCTCTCAGAAAACGCTTTCTTAATTTAAAACGACAAATAGGCAACTCAATAGGTAAACCTAATACCTTTGAGATACCTTCTAAATACATCTCTGTTTGTAGTTGTCCATTCACAAGTACTATTTTCATAGAAGAGTTATATTTCTTTTTAATATTTGCAAAATCTTTCAAAGTGTATTTATTCTGAATGTCAATTAACTCTTCAAAACCTAACTTTCTTAACCATTCATTTTGAACCGACTTAAAGCACGTATAATGACCCTTATAAGAAGAATCTATACTAAGTAGCAACATCTTTCCTTCATCACTCTGCGGAAGTGATAAACCATAAAAAGACCATATTAGAAGTGCTGTACTCATTGCATACTTCTTTGTGTAATTCTCTCTATCAATGTTTTCTATCACATTAGGATTAGCAGACACAGTATTTACTTTTCCATATCTGGACAATCGTACGACATGATTATCCCAAGTCATTCCTTTTTCTAATGCAATATCAACACCAATCGCTTTTCGTTTGTCACCATCAACTGAATAGAAGTTGTTAAAATCATAGAAATGTTTAATTTCATATCCTTTAACACTCTTTAAAACAGAAGCACCAACTAAACTATCTAGGTCATCTGACAAACAAACTGTATAATCTCCAGTTTCATTAACCCATTGCGGAAATTTTCTTTTAAAATCTTGCTTCATAAATTAGCGAAAGTGTAACTTTCACTCTTAAAACTTTTGCACTAATTTATGTTTTTAATGTTTGATAAAAACTTAATTTTATCTTTTCTATTTAATTGTAAAATCGCTAAATTCTATAAATATTATTTGTTATTCCTTTATTCCATTTTACTCACGTGCTGTTTGAGTAAAAGAGTTAAGTTTCTACTACTTCCACATATTTCACTCCTTTAATTTATCTTTCGTTCATCTAAAATTTAATAAGAATTTATATACTCTTTATACTTTTTCACTTTCTCTTTATCCATCTCACAATCTCCTGTTTCATATCTGGAAAGGAGAGATGGGCTACAGCCAATATACTCTGCTAACTGGCGTAAACGTATTTTTTTCTTTCTACGTTCGATAATGTACATATCCTTAATGCTCATTGTATTTAACCTCCTATTCACTCACTTTTTTTACTTTTCATCAAAATAAATAAGGCAAGAGGAATTACCCTCTCACCTTATTAGATTTATGTATTTAATTAGTTAGTTACGCTTGTTTTAAGTTATAAACCGCAACTGCTTTTTTGCTTCCAACTTCAAGCGTTGCTTCTGCCACTACTTGACCTTTATCATTGTCACCAGTTTTACCTAATGCTTGGAATTGTGGTTGACGTAAGAAAGCAACTTTAATAGCATTTACATCAAAAGCAACAATTTTATCTGCCGGCATATAACGGTCTAAGATAAAGTTAATTTTTCCGTATGAAGTATTTACAGAATCAACAGTGATACCGAAATCAGTAGTAACATGTTGGTAAGAGTAACGGTCTTTGTATAGTTCGTCAATTTGGTCTTTTAAGTCAGCACCAACTAATGCGTAAAATTCACCATTTTCATTTCCTGCTGTCCATAATTTCTTAACAAGTTCCTTAACTTCTTTTTCAGTTAATACATCTTTAGTAACACCGTTGACAACGTTACCTGCATCAACAAATTTTAAAAGTCCATCCATTTGACGTTTGCCACTTGCACCATCGTTTTTAACACCGTTGATAAGTTTATTCTCAATACCAATAGCAAGTTCAACTAAGCGGTCATTAATTTCTTGTGCGAATAAATCACCAACTGCTCCTGTTGATTGTGCTGTACCAGATACGCTAGTTGCTTTATAGAAAATTTCCATAACGTTGTTTAATTCTGCACGTCCAGATTGTACGAATTGTGTAGCATCTACACCTTCATCCACTGTAATGTCAGCAGTGCCATCAAGAGTTTTTTCTCTCCATGTGTGAAATTTCCCTTTTGAGTCAACATATAATCCTTTGCTCATAAGTAATGTAAAAAATGGAGTAGCGATAGGTGCTACTAATGCAATTTCATCAGTAAGATGAATATTTTCCTGTGTAGTTAATTTTTTAGAATCTAACATTCTTTTTTCCTCTTTCTTATATTAAAAATTTAATTTTTGACTAATCATAGATTTAGTGTCTTTGTTTTTCTTAGCAATGATATAGCCGTCTACCTGTTTATGATTTGTCGGTTTATATCCATTCGCTAACTCTAGTTGACCAATGATTTCCTTTAATCTTATAATTTGATTATTTAATGCTTCTGTATCATCGACAGAAACGTTAAAGAAGTCAGCGAAAACTTCAACGCCTTCTTCTTTTAAGGTTTGTGCAACCTCTCTTTTCCAAATAGATTCCAACTTTTGTTGAATTTTAATTTCATCATCTGTTAATTCTTTTGGTTTGTATTGTGACAACTCTTCAATCTGGTTATATAGTAAATCTACTTCTTCTTGTGAATACGTTTTTTCTTCAACTATTTCTTCATTTTGTTGAGTTTCTTCAACATCTTTTGCCTGTTCTTGTTGTTCTTGGTTATTAATTTCTTGCATTTATATTTCTTCCTCCATTTAAAATTAAGAATAAAAAAGAAGGGTGTGGCTATCCACCCTTCTATAAAGGAGTACACTAATCGCTATCGTAAGAAAAGATGTAATTAGTTTTCCAAGGAGTTTTGCTTTTCACTCATACAATAAATTGAGTAAAGTTATAAAAAAATACCCCTCATTAATATAGTGTTTATGAGAGCACTTTTGTCGCTGTTTTGATACTTCGAATAAAATACCTCTCATTAATATAGTGTTTATGAAAACACTTTTGTTAACCTTTTTATATTTTTCCAAAATACCCTTCATATATTAGTGGCTTACAAGGGGGAAAAGTATGTATTTTATGTTTTAAGATTAATCCCCTCACTAATAATGCCTTCAACTAAGGGGTTTTGTCGCTGTTTTATGTTTTAATAAATTACCTCTCATATATTAGTGCTTTACTAGACCAAAATGTGACCATTTTATATTTGTTAAAATCCCCTTCATATATTAGTGGTTGGGAGAATACTTTTGTCGCTGTTTTACATTTGTTTAAAAGACCCTTCATTAATAAAGCCCTTATCTACATGTCTTGCAAACATTTTACTTTTAAAAATAATCCCTTCATATATTAGTGCTTTTGAAGGGCATTTTGTACGTGTTTTTCATTTTGTGTATTTATCCCTCATTAATAAAGTGTTTATGAAGGCACTTTTGCAACCATTTTGATAAAACTTTGAGAATACCTTAAAAAACATATCCGCTCATCATCTAACAATTCTATCTTTTAAAATATCTTTCAAACGCTCATACCTTCTTGTACAGTTGCTCTAGAATACACATAACACATTAACTCCCCAACACTAGAACAATCGTTTATATACAGTTTTAATTGTAATTCCAAGGTGGTAGTTTAGTTCGACAACACTATATATATATATCTTTTATATTTAATCTTTTATTATTATATAGTAGTTGTCGATTTGAACTACCACCTAAAAATGATATTGACTTTAGGTGTCCGTCTTTCATCATGGGATGAGGGTACAGGACAACGGCTAGGGCATAGAATGACTACCTTACATTGCAAAAACAAGAAGGTTAATGCAACATAAAGCAGACGTTCATTGTCATTTCTCATGGTCTATCGGGTTAAGGAATCCGTATAGTAACACCTTGTTTGAACGTTAGATTTTCACCTACAACGAACTTTTAACATGCCATGCTTGTCCAACATGCCGAAAGATTTAGGGAAGGAATTGTACTACTGACATTATCCTCAATTACTCATAACCTAATGTTATCTTTCTTATTCGTTGCTACCTGTACCGTAGTACACCAAGCAACCTTTACCAAACCGTTTATGGACGTTCTCTCCTAGACTATACTCAGCGCAAACAAGGAAACGCATTTGTGAGTATACGCTTAATTTTATGACATTGGCTTAGCAAACCTGTTCAAGTGTTTAGCGTGGTGTTAGGTCATTCCCACGTTCGGAATTACCGTACACTCCACCCCAAAAAGGCATTACTGAAGAAACCTTGCATTCCTCGAATTTTTTCGATAAAATGAAGGTGCTAAATGTACGGTTTGTCCGTTATTTAGTTGGGAACAGTGGAGTTTTTCTCCCCTGTGCTAGTTTTGAGAGTCGGTTTCTTGGCGGGAGCGACTCTTTTTCTTTTGGTTTAAACTTCAATAAAATTTAAAGGGTTATATTTATCATTTACATCATGCAGTGCATGACCATAAAGTTTTACATATCGCTCGGTCATTTGGAGCGTTTCATGTCTCATGAGTTTTTGTAAATTCAAAGAGTCCATTCCCATTTTTAAACACTTAGAAGCAAAATAACGTCTAAAAGCATGACAAGTTAGTCCTTCCATATTTAAATTCTTTTTTAAACGTTTGAATAAAGTAGATATTGCTTCTGTAGTTAATTGTCGATTCCACTTATCTGGGAACACATATACAACTTCTTTCTCTTCTTCGAAATAAAATTCTAAAAATGTTTTATATTCCGCTAATTCTTTTTGCAATTTCCTTGTGTATGGAATAGTAGCAACGGTTCTTTTCTTCCCATAGGTCATAATTGTCCTATTCCTCATGTCAATATCAGACCACTTTAAATTAACTAATTCTTCTCTTCTAAGCCCTGTAGAAATCAACAAGACAATTACCATCCGGTTTCTCATTAAAGCAAAATTCGTGCCTTTATAATGACCTCTATCAAAGTGTTCAAGAACACTCTTCACTTGCTCATCTGTTAAAACATCTGTTATGGTATCTTCTTTACTAAATTTAATTTTTTTGAATGGATTCTCCTCAACTATCCCTTCCTCTTCTAGGTACTTAAAATACACCTTTAATGTTCGATTCTTTTCATTTATTGTAGATATACTATTTTTCAACTCATGTTTACAATAAATTAAAAACTCTTTTGCAACTTTTGACGTAACTTTATCAGTGTCAAATATCCCTTTATTTACACAAAAGGACTCAAACCTTTTCAAAATTCCTTTATAAGATTTCAAAGTATGTTTACTTAAATTACGTAATTCCCTGTCATCCAAAAATTCTTGCATTGCAATTTTATACAACAAAAAAACCTCACCCTTTCTTCCTTTCGGAAAAAAGAATGAGGTTTATTTATTGGGCTAATATTTAATAACTTGTTCTAAGCGAACCAATTATGTTTTAGCCCTTCAAATGCCTTTATACTATGAATTACGAGGTGGACGTTTTCCGAAGTATTGGTAGTAATCTGTACGGATAAATCCATTAAACAGTTTACGTTTCTTCGATGCATCTTTTCCGTAGCACTTCTCAAATGCTTCGTAACTTGTTAATACATACGTCGACCATGTGTCTAATGGACGGAATACTTGTCCCATTTCTTTATACAGTTGTTCAACAAGTGCTTTTTCACTTAAACGTTCTCCGTATGGAGGATTCGTTACAACATAGCCATAATCCTCTTTTGTTGTGAAATCTTTTACTTGCATTTGTTTAAATGTAATTAAATCACCTAAACCTACTTCTTCTGCATTATCTTGAGCAACACGTATCATACGATGATCAATATCTGATCCAATGATTTGCAATGGTTGATCATAGTTCGCTAAATCTTCTACTTCTTGACGAGCTTCACGCCAGTTTTGTTTACCAACCCAGCCCCACTCATCCGATGCAAAACCACGGTTAAAACCTGGTGCGATATTTTGTCCAATTAATGCTGCTTCAATCGGAATTGTACCTGATCCGCAGAAAGGATCCACGAAAGGACGATCTGGCTTCCAGTTTGTTAATTTAATTAAAGACGCAGCTAATGTTTCTTTTAAAGGAGCTTCCCCTTGATCCACACGATATCCACGTTTATGAAGTCCAACACCGCTCGCATCGATTGTTAATGTTGCGATATCTTTTAACATTGCAATCTCAATACGGAATAACGGGCCATCTTCTTCAAACCAAGTTGTACGTTTATATGTTGTTTTTAATTTTTCAACGACAGCCTTTTTAACGATACGTTGGCAATCCGAAACACTGAATAACTCAGATTTTAAAGATTTACCGATAACAGGGAACTCACCGTTCTCTGGAATATAATCTCCCCAGTTTAATGCTTTCGTTTTCTCAAACAGCTCATCAAATGTTGTCGCTTTAAATTCGCCAACTTTAATTTTCACACGGTCCGCAGTACGTAACCATAAATTCGTGCGACAAATCGCCTTTTCATCTGCTTCAAATGTTACTTTGCTGTTTTCTACTTGGCATTCATAACCTAGATCACGAACTTCTCGGGCAACTAAAGCTTCAATACCCATTGCCGCTGTTGCGATTAAAGTAACTTTTCCCATTTGCATTCACCTCTTATGTATATTCAAACAATAATTAATAGCTATTTCTCCTATTAATTATTACATTTTACGAAGAATTTTCTCATTAACCATTTTAACTCATCATTTATAACTTCATACAAATAAAAAGCCCTCCTCTAACAAAGGAGAGCTGAGTTATTTCATAGTTGGTTCATAACGTTCTGTAAGCCATGTTCTGTTCCTTTGTACTGCAAACGGCCCACGCCTCGTACTCCGGTGGCAATCATCTATCTACAGGTTATACAACCTGTCCTTTCCCATCGTTCATTTCCTTGGAAAAGATTCCCCTACCATTATTTGGGTTTCTCGCTCGTGGGGTTTACCTCGTTCCACTCCTATCATTTCTTCAAGGACTTCGTCACTGTGGCACTTTAAAGGTAGTCAAACCATATCCGAAAGGACTTAGGTTTTTTCCCTGCCGTTAAACCAGCCTTACAGCCAGAATACCCTAGCTTATGAATTGGCTAGGCACGAACACTACAGCCATCTCAGGCCGTGCGAGCATGGACTTTCCTCTACAACGTTGGCGTTGCAGCGATTACCCAAACGTTATGACATCCATTAGTATAGTGGAAACAAAAAGATTTTGCAATGTTTTTTTCTATGTAAAATGCTTTAACCTTTTTATCACCAGAAATTATTCGTATAACTTGCTTCCAAATACAGCTTTTTCTAAATTCGATAGACGTTTTAAAATGTCCGTATTCGTGTTGTTATATACTGGTTGCGCAACTGGTGTTTGTACAGATTGTTGCGGAACTTGCGTTGCTGCTAGCTTTTGTTCTTCTAGTTCACGCTTTAAACGAGCATTTTGTTGCTTTAATTGCTCAAATTCCTTGTGGAAAGCTTCATAATCTTTAATGATCATATCAAGAAACTTGTCTACTTCTTCTTGTTGATAACCTCTCATACCTGTTTTAAATTCTTTTTCTAAAATATCTTTCGCCGTTAATTTAATTTTATCCGAAATCATTTTCTTCACCTCAAATTTTTGCCAAAACTTTCATTAACTAAATTTTTTCAGAAACAATGCTTTTTGTCAATCATATATACGAGTACTATATTACATATTACTCAGCATTATTCCACTGTTCCTCTTCTATTATATCTTGTAAATCGGAAAAAAGAATGAAATAACTGTGATAATTTTCTATTTCTCCTTTTTTCTTTGCTGCTTCTACAATATATTTAGGACTCCCTGGTTTTTCTTCATCATATACAGCTAAAAGCGCATCACTTTTTTCAATAAAAAATTGATTTTTTAATTTAAATTGCTCTGGGCTTTCGTACTTACGTTTCGTGATACTATCAACATGGTCTGCTTGAGAGAGAATAAACTCGTAATATTCACGGTTATCTTCCTTCCAACCCTCTTCTTGTTCTAAAAATGGAGTAAATACCGCTAATTTTAAATCTGGATATTCTACTTGTATTTCAAAAACAACTTCAGCAGCCCATAATTCTACACCTAACTGGCCACTTATTATAACCCACTCTAAACCATCTTCTACAAAAGCAGTTAATTTACGACGCAACGCCTTTTTTATACATTCTACTCCTGGATGATCATTTTTAAATATTCCAAGTTCAAATGGCTTATATCCTGTTACTGCAATAACTTTCATATCAACACTCCAATTACAAAAAAAGAACTAGCATTTCGCTAGTTCTAACATATCATTTACTTTTTAAATATTCCACCAACGTTTGGTCCAATATTTGGTCCAACTGGTGATACATTGTTTGGTAAAAATGGTGATACATTAGGTCCTGGTCCAAACGGTGATACATTCGGCCCTGGTCCAAATGGAGATATTTGATGACCGTGGTGATGATGTCCATGACCACACGGTCCACATCCGCCGAACCCTGGATCGATTGGGTCTACAACATTTACATTTGAGTTTGTTTGTGGGAAGAAGTTTTGGTTTTTAATTTGTTGATGGTGTACATGTGTTGTATGCGTTGGGAAAATGTGTGGCACCACCGTTGTTGAAAAAGAATGTGTTACGCATTGTTTCGTCGGATGAATGACAGGAGCAGTCGTACAAATAGGTCCTGTAGGCTTATGCCCTCCAAAGCAAGGATGACAATGATGCATAGTTTTTTCTCTCCTCTCTCATAAAAAAAATCTGATTACACTTTACAATATGAGAAAAGAGGTTAAGCCGCTTGTTATATATACCCATTTATTCTAAGGAAATTTGTCTAGACCTTTATTTCGTATACAATGTTTTTATAGCCAACCCTCCAAAATTACTTACCAAAAAAACCTCCCACTTGCTTTACAATGCCTGTTACTTGATTCATTGCATTCATCATTTGTCCAGCTGTATTCATCATTTTATTTACATCATAGTTACCATCTGAATTTTTAAATTGGGAAACGAAACTAGAAAATTGACTTGGTTGTTGCTGTTGCTTTTGTTTATTTTGCGTCGGGTACGGTTGTTTTGGTGGATAAAACATCGCTTGTTGATTATAGGGGGATGGCGGTGGCATATAGTATTGTGAATTCATATAAGGTTGCGGTTGTTGGTTCATATAAGGTTGCTGCGGTTGATTCATAAACGACACTTCAAATGGCTGGTAATAATTTTGATTTCCATAATGAGGCTCGAAAGGATACATATTATAACGTAAATATGTATCCGTATTATATTGGTACATATTTTGCTGTGCATATGGATTAGATTGCTGATATACGTTAGATTGTTGAAACATGCATTCTCTCCTCCTTCACATAAGTTTCTACATATATAATATGTACTTGTAAAATAATTTGTGTGACGGATTATCTGTCTATTTTTGTCGGAAGTTTAAATTTTTAAAAAATTATAAAAGAAAACCCTTCCATGCTATGATATAAAAGAAGAAGATTCTCATGGGGGAGGAATCAACATGGTATTAGGGGATTTAAAACAAGCGTTTTCTCAAAAAAAGGGGTATTACACAGAGAATGTAAATGAATTGTTAGACTTTGCGAGACATTGGTATCTCGAAGGAAAAATATGTATTTCAGATTACCGAACATTAATAAAAGAATTAGAGATAAACGGCGCAACAAAGCCTACAACGATGACAGAAGCATAAAAAACAAGAGGGTTTCCCCTCTTGTTACTTACATTGCTCAATTATATTTTGCAAAGTATACGAAATGGCTTGATGCGTTTCAAAGAATCGCTTACCTTTTCCTTTATTTACAAAACATTGCAACACATTTGTTTGTAAATTATCGTACACTTGATCAATTTGCTGTACATGTATATACTTTGGTTTTTCTTCCTTAATCCATTCATAAGCTAATTCTTTCCACACTTTTAATTCCTCATCTACCATATCTACAAACGGTTTCATATCCTTATAAAAATCGTATTCAATCATTTCTCTTTTTTTCACATTTGCTTCATTATTATGTTGCATAAGTTTTTCCGAAGACTGTATTAATGCTTCATACTTCATTTTATTCCCACCTTATTATGCACTCACTACGACGTTTTGAAATGCCTTCACCCAATTCCCTTTTTCTTCGTGATGCACTAATTTATTTTCCATATGCTCAATATGCATTTCTGTTATTTCTATCTTGTTGCATATTTTTTCACTCTTATCCTTTAATGCATGATTCATTCTAATCCCTATATTCATTTCCAGCAAATCGAGAGAACTTAACATTTGATCCATTGTTTTCATTACATCTTCCTTCTGAACCATCGCCATATACAAAACGCCTCCTTCTTTGCTTTTCCTTTGTCATGTAATTTCGCCGAATGATTTCACACTCCTTCTCACATGACAAAACTAGTTGTTATTCGTCAAAGAAATCATTTTGTATGTCATTTATAGAAATGGTAACAATACAAAAAGGAGGTGCATGAAAATGGCAAAGAACAAAAACGAAAAAAAGAAAAAACAAAATAAACAAAATAAACCCGAAACTGGCAACCCAAAATTAGATGGTCCAAACTTCCCTGCTACATAAAGTAAAACTTCTTTAATCTCTTATATTCATTACGTTTTGAGATTAAATGTTTAGCACGCATAGCAGGGTTACTTCACATTAAGAAGTCCCGTCTTCATAAATGAAGACGGGACTTCTTTTTTATTATATCACGAACTCATCTATCCTTTTAACAAAACGATTTACGGTGGAAGCAATATAGATTTGCTCCCTCTTTCTTTTATACCATTCTGTTATATCAACTTCACCCTTATACTCTTCTGGTAAAAATAGTTCATTTATTTCCGTATCTCTACAAAACCAATCTCTCATACTTATTTCATCATGTGCAACAGCAGGATAAACTTCTCTAAGAGCTGGTGTACAAGATTTTCTAGCTTCTCTTACATAACATTCATAATCTGCTCTTGATCCTGTGTGTATCGTTTGCGATGCAAACCTATGGAATAAACTTTTATACTTCCAATGAAATAGTAACGCTGCTAATTTCTTTCCTAGTTCTATACGCTTCTGTAACGTTTCAAATTGATAAATTGAAAAACCATACATCTTCCCTTCAACGGTTGGGAATATAACGGCACTAATATGAAGCATTTCTTGTAATTTAAAAAGCGCTGTATGGAATACATGTTTTTTAAAATATGCATTCTCAATAACTGGTTTTTGAATTTTATTTTGTTCATTTATAATAAGCGCTATCATAAGTCTATTTATATCTTTTTTCTCCCAAAAATATATCCATTCCTTTTCCATAAAAATGGATACGTTAAAATATTGTAACAAATGGAATAGTGGCACCTGCCTCCTCTTACTTTCTTCATATAACAACAGCTGAGGAAATGCATCTAAAAAAATAATCCAATTCGCTTCTTCATAAGTCAAAAATAAATGTTTTTTTACTGTTTGAGGTAAAACAGTAGCATAATACCTCCCTTGTAAATCAGTCATATTCCATCCCGCATTTCTCGAGACCATACTCGCTAAAAAAGCCCACCTAATTTCACTATTTCTTACATAATATTCTTGATAACACTGCGTTCGAGAAATGTTGTCCATATTAGCTATTTCTATTTCCCTCTTCATGTTGTAAACCATTGTTTTTTCTTCCTCTGTACAGACCGTATTTTTACGATATTGTTTAATTTTTTCATAATCATTCCATGTAAACATGAATAAGTCATCATACCTTTCTTCAAAAAGGTCACATCTTTTTTCATTTTTTGTTATAATCACCTTTGTAAGTAATTCTTAGCAAGTTGGGAGTGGACACACTATGACCATTCGTTACCCAAATGGAAAACGGTACAATCAAGCTTCACAACCTCATAAAACACCAATAAAAAAACATACTTATAGTAACAGAGGTATGTCCCTTGAAGAGGAATTGAATGAAACAAATGAATATTACTTAACCCATAATATTGCATGTGTACATAAAAAACCTACACCTCTTCAAATTGTAAAAGTAGATTACCCCGCTCGAAGTGCTGCAGTGGTAAAAGAAGCGTATTTTAAACAACCTTCTACAACAGATTACAACGGTGTATATAAAGGGAAATACATCGATTTTGAAGCGAAAGAAACAAAAAATAAAACGAGTTTTCCACTTCAAAACTTCCACCTTCATCAAATTGAGCATATGAAGCAAGTAATCGCTCATAATGGAATTGCATTTGTCATTATTAAATTTACACTTTTTGATGAACTTTATTTATTAGATGCAAAACATATTATTGCATTTTGGAATCGTCAAAATACTGGTGGACGAAAATCGATTACGAAAGAAGAAATAGTAGAGCATGGATCTTTATTATCATGCGGTTATCACCCTCGGATTGATTATATCCGTGTACTAGACACGGTTTATTTTTCGTGATAGAGTCATCACTAAGGCTCTTTTTTCGACTTTTGGGGAGAGAATGAAAGGTAGGAGAAAGTATAATGTCAGATAATTATCGTTCTCGTACAGAACGAAATCATGTAAAAAATCAAAAGCAAGAAACAAATACAGAGAAAAAACCAAAGAAAAAAGGCTCCTTTTTTAAAAAATTCCTTATAGGTTGTCTACTTCTTGGTATCGTTGGTCTTGTAGCTGGCGTTTCCGTTTTCTTTGTTATGGTGAAGGACGCTCCAAAATTAGACAAATCAAAACTTGTCAATCCTTTATCAACAAAGTTTCTTGATAAAGATGGGAACTTTTTCTATGAATACGGTGCTGAAAAACGAACCCACGTTACGTACGATCAAATTCCAAAAGTAGTTGAAAATGCATTCCTTGCAACTGAGGACTCACGTTTCTATGATCATAATGGAATTGATTTTAAACGAACTACAAAAGCAGTTATGGAAAATGTCACTGGAGGTTTCGGATCTCAAGGTGGTAGTACGATTACACAACAAGTAGTCAAAAACTATTTTCTAACGATGGACAAAACTGCAAAGAGAAAAGTACAAGAATGGTACCTATCTTACAAATTAGAGCAACAATACTCTAAACATGAGATTTTAGAAATGTACTTAAATAAGATTAATTTAGGTAACCGTTCATATGGTATTGCGACAGCAGCGCAAAAATATTATGGTAAAGATTTGAAAGACTTACAGTTACATGAAGCTGCTATGCTCGCTGGTTTACCCCAAGGTCCAAACATTTATGATCCAACCAAAAAGGAAAATGTTGAACGAGCAACAAATCGTCGTAATGTCGTATTGTCATTAATGAATCGACACGGTTATATAACAAAAGAAGAAATGAATAATGCAGTTAAGATCCCAGTAACAGAGGATCTTCAACCGTCTTCCGAAATAACTGAGATGAAGTATCAAGCATTTTTAGATGCGGTTGTAAAAGAAGTTGAAAAAGAATATCCTGATGTAAATATCGGTTCAGATGGTTTGACGATTCATACAACACTTGATCAAGATGCTCAAGATTATGCTGAAAAAATTATGGATGGCAATCTTATTAAGTATCCGAACGATCAATTCCAAGGATCATTCGTATTTATGGATACACAATCTGGAGAAGTTCGTGCAATTGGAGCTGGGCGTAAAGAAAGTAAGTCTACTTTCAAAGGTCATAATATGGCCACTGATTTAAAACGCCAAGTCGGTTCAACAATGAAACCAATTTTCGACTACGGACCAGCAATTGAAAATTTACAATGGTCTACATACCATCAATTAAATGACTCAGAGTATACGTATTCCAACGGTAAAAAAATACGAAATGCAACAAATAGTTACAAAGGTGACGTTTCACTACGTGAAGCTTTGAAAAAGTCATTAAACATCCCAGCTTTAAAAACAGCTCAAGCGGTTGGTCTTCCAAAGTCACAAGCGTTTGCTGAAGGTTTAGGTATGACATTTAAAGACGGCAAAACATTTGAATCAACAGCAATTGGTAGTAACGATAGTTCACCATTACAAGTAGCAGGTGCATATGCAGCCTTTGGTAATGGTGGGAACTACAATAAACCGCACTTCGTAAAAGAAGTTATCTTCCCAGATGGGAAAAAGAAAAGTTTTAAACCGAAAGAGCAACGTGCGATGCAAGACTACACAGCTTACATGGTGACTGACGTTCTTCGTGACGTAGTAAGACCTGGTTCTGGCGGTACTGGTCCAACAGCATACGTTTCAGGTGTTGATGTTGCCGGTAAAACAGGAACACAAAACTTTGATGAAGACGTTATAAAAAAATATGGTATTCCAGCTGATGCAAACAGAGATAGCTGGTTCGCTGGATATACACCGCAATATACAATGGCAGTATGGACTGGTTATGAAAAAAATGGCCCAGAAAACTACATTAGTGATCGTTATACTAGAATTGCACAGCAAATGTTCCAAGTAATGATGAGTAAATTCGCTACAGATAAAACTCGTTTCGAACGCCCTTCTTCTGTACAAGAATTAAATGGTGAATTGTACGTAAAAGGCGCTAAAAAAGATGCAGTGAAACAAATTAAAGTAGATGCACCTAGTGGTCTTAATGTCACTTTCGATGGCGCTAGCACAGTTACACTAAACTGGTCTGGACCAGCAGAAGTTGATGCGTATGCCGCAAGCTATAAAGCGACTGACGGTTCAAGTGGTAGTTTATCAATAAAAGGTACGACAGCTACTCTCGGTGGTATTAAACCAGGCGTTACTTACAGCTTCTCTGTAGTAGCGAAAAAAGGTACTGGAACAAGCCCAGCAGTTGGAGCATCCTTCACTGCGCCTGGAGGAACTCCAGACGCGAAGAAAGCTGAAGATGAGGCTGCTAAGAAGAAAGCTGAAGAGGAAGCTCAGAAAAAGGCTAATGAAGATAAATTAAAACAAGAAGATGCTAAGAAAAAAGCTGAGGAAGAGCAGCGTAAACAACAAGAGCAACAGCAGCAAGAACAACAACGTAAACAACAAGAAGAAGCTCAAAAGAAAGCTGAAGAGGAAGCTAGAAAAAAAGCTGAAGAAGAAGCTAAAAAACAACAAGAACAACAACGTAAACAGCAAGAAGAGGCTCAAAAGAAAGCTGAAGAGGAAGCTAGAAAAAAAGCTGAAGAAGAAGCTAAGAAACAACAAGAACAACAACACAATACCGGTGAAGATACACCACACGCAGACGGAAATGTTGTTACAACAGAGTCTTAATACAAAAAAGAAGTCCTTTTCTCTTAACGAGAAAAGGACTTCTTTTTTGTTATCATTTTCTTTACATATAACTTTTCTATTTTAATATACAACTGCGCTAACTGAATATAAGAATGATAATTATTCGGTTTCTTTATAATGAACGAATAGCGCTCTATAAAATTCACTGGTTGTACTTCCAACATACTCGTGTAATCTTCCATTTCGTTCAAACTATAAACAGGTTGTTCATTTAGCCAATATACAATTGATAACAAATGTGCTGCAAAAAGAATCATTGGGCCTTCAGCTTCTTGCTTATTTCTGTTTCGAAAAAGTGTCGCAATGTCTTCATGCTTACTTTTCCATACATTCAACATTACTGGAATACTATTTTCAATTTCATTCCACGGCTCATATTGTCTTTCCATATCATATATAAAATAAGTATTTTGTATTGTTTCTTCAAAAGACTGTTCTGTATAATACACAATCGAATTTTTACTTTCTTTAAAAAATGGTAAGCATCGAAATTCTTTCGGTATTTCTATCACTCGCTCCATCCTTTATTTCCCCTTCATTCGCTTCTTTCCTTCACGACATACTTCTAGTAAAGGGCACTCCTCACATTGTGGTCGCTGCGCTTTACAGTGATAACGTCCAAAGAAAATCATACGGTGATGTGTGACGCTCCATTCATCCATCGGAATTTTCTTCATTAATGTCTTTTCTACTTCTAACACCGAATCTTTCCATCTACAAATCGCTAACCGTTTACTCACTCTTTCTACATGCGTATCAACAGCAATTGCCGGAATACCAAACGCTACCGAAACAACTACATTTGCTGTTTTTCGACCTACTCCTGGTAACTTCGTAAGCTCATCTCGATCTTTCGGCACTTCCCCATTGTAATCATCTAATAACATTCTGCACAATTTTTGAATGTTTTTTGCTTTATTTCTATACAAACCAATAGAACGTATATCTTGTTGTAATTCTTCTAGCGAAACACTTAAATAATCTTCTGGCGTTTTATATTTTTGAAATAAATTTTTCGTCACTTTATTTACAAGTGCATCTGTACATTGTGCAGATAACGCTACCGCGATTACTAGTTCAAACGGATTATCATGAATTAATTCACAATGTGCTTCTGGATACATATCCGCCATTGTGTCTAAACAATAGCGAATTTGCGTTTTATTTAACATATACTTCCTCCTACATTACTGCTCCAACCAATTATAAAAAGGTACTTTTCCAGTAAATTTCGTCTCTTGTTTTGTCGTTTGCTGCGTTCGTTGTTGATTTGCTCTAAATTTTCGTCCTTGGTTTTGGGCTTGATCTACTGTTTTAATACCATTCTTTTTCCATTCAAATAAAATACGATCAATATATCGGAAATTAAGCTTACCACTCATTACAGCTTCCCTGAGGGCCGCTTGAATTAAATTCGGATGATGTTGATCTTGATCTTCCCACATTCCCAACGTTTCACATTCAAATGGAGAGAGTGGTCTTCCAAATTCTTTTTCAAATACTGTATATAAATTTACTTGCAGTTGCTTTATTTCTTTTTGTTCTTCCTCTATTGATTCATTCATTAAGAAATGCAATATTTTTTCCCATAGCGGTTGTAAAGAATAACTTTCACACATCATCGCTTCTGATTTTTGTCCACCTTCTAGTGATAAAAAACCTTTTTGAATCAATGCCTGAATAACTTCCATACATTTCATTTCGGTAATCGTCATCCGTTCTGAAATCTCTGACGGAGTCGGAAACGAATTGCCCGATTCTAAAAATGTATGTACATGAAGTACAACCATAAATTCCGTTTCATTTAACCCTAATTTTTTATAATGCATCATAAGTAATTTTGGAATTGCAATGCTTCCCTGCTCAAACCACTGTAACATCATTTTCTTTTTCATCACCAAACACCTCGCTCTCTAGTATAACACACCTTTCGCTATTTCTTTTTGCCACAATTCGTCAAAAAAACCTCCCTATTATTGTAGGAAGGTTTTTTTGTATTACGTTAATAAAATATCCAATTAAGCTTGCACTTTACTTTTCATAAACGTATGAATACGTTCTAATGCTTTCTCCACTTGTTCAAGAGATGTCGCATATGATAAACGAACGTTATTTGGAGCACCAAATCCTGTACCTGGTACAAGAGCTACTTTTTCCTCTTCTAATAGAGCTTTTGCCCAATCATCAACAGTTTCGTATCCTGATAAAGCTACTGCTTCTTTTACATTAGGGAATAAGTAAAATGCACCTTGTGGTTTAATGCAAGTAAAGCCAGGGATTTGAATTAATTTATCATAAATAATGTTTAATCTCTCTTCAAATGCTTGACGCATTGTTTCTACAGGTTCTTGTGAGCCTGCATATGCCGCGATTGCGCCGTATTGAGCGATTGAAGTAGGGTTTGACGTACTATGACTCGCTAAGTTCGTCATCGCTTTAATAAGCTGCTTATTTCCTGCTGCATATCCAATACGCCATCCTGTCATAGAATGAGATTTAGATACACCATTAATAATAAGTGTTTGTTCTTTTAATGCATTAGAAAGCTGGGCAACCGAAGTATATTCTGCTCCACCATAAATTAATTTCTCATAAATTTCATCTGAAACGATTAAAATATCGTGTTCTAAACATACTTCTCCAAGCTGTTGTAATTCTTCTTTGCTGTAAATCATTCCTGTTGGATTGCTCGGTGAATTAATAATAACTGCTTTCGTTTTCTCTGTAATTGCCTCACGCAGCTGCTTCGCTGTAATTTTGTATTCATTATCTTCAAGGCCTTCTACATAAACTGGCTTACCACCAGCAAGTTTTACTTGTTCCGGATAACTTACCCAGTATGGCATAGGGATGATAACTTCATCTCCTTCATCAAGTAACACTTGGAATAATGTATATAATGCATGCTTTGCACCGTTACATACAATAATTTCAGACGGATCATACGCAATTCCTTGATCGCGAGTAAACTTCTTAACAATTTCTTGTTTTAACGCTTGTAATCCACCTGTTGGTGTATACTTCGTATGTCCTTCTAACATCGCTTTATGTGCAGCATCCATAATATGTTCTGGCGTATTAAAGTCAGGTTCTCCTGCCCCTAATCCAATTACATCATGACCTTCTGCTTTTAATGCTTGTGCCTTTGCTGTAATTTCTAAAGTTGCAGATGGTGTTAAAGCAGCTACTCGCTTTGCTAATTTCATTTGTAGTTCCCCCTACATCTATTTTTCAATGCTGTAATGACCAGCATAAGCCCCATTTTGAAACTCTAAATAATAATACGTATAACGATCTTCCTGATCAATATATGTAATTTCCCACAACGGAATATCATTTTGAGCACCTAATTTTACTTTTATAATTTCTTTTGGCTTTGGCTTCGGCTCATCGCCTTTTCCTGTAGCTTGTTCAGCCAACTTTTGCAAAGCTTCTTTTTCAGGAATACCTTCACTCTTTTTCTTCACAAGGACATTCCCTTTTTTATTAGGCACCCAAACAATAATTTGTTCTCCTTTTTCGTCTACACCTTGTACGACTGTATATGAAGAATTTCCGTTATAATAATCCACAGATTTTACTTTTACAAGCTTTGCTTTTTCTTTTGCAATTTCTACAGATTTTGCCTCTTTAGGGATTTTCTTTTCCATTGCTTTATTATAAACATACGCCCCATATATTCCGCTAGCAACGATTACGATAACGATTGCAAAGATCCACTTTTTCATTGTATCACTACGTTCTGTAAATCGTAAATACAGCTGTTTCTTTATCTTTTTCGTCTAATGCTAATCCGAACATGAGGTCCTGCTCTTTTAACGTACGATTCAAACTATCAACGATTTTATACAAGTCAGACGAATATTTAATACGCGTCGTTGATAGGACTTCGATTTTCTTATCCATGAAAAAACTCCTCCGTTACACAAAAATTTCTAATTATAGAAGAACGCAATGCGGTTACAATAAGAGTACATTCTTTACAACCCCTGCTTCATCACCCATCTATTATAGCAGGACATGTACAGCAAAAAAAGGTTTCAAGTCGAAAACCAATACATTTTGTATACAAGAAGTAAGAAAAATAAAATTCCTCCTACCCACATTTTTTACGCCTGAAGTTTACATGCACTTCAGGCGTATTTTTCCTTCCAATTTTATTCAATTGGCCGTTCCTTTAATTGTTCTAACAATTCTTCTAAAGGGCCTTCATAGAGTGGGACATTGGGGATTGATTGTAAAAAATGTTTCCCATATGAAGAGCTTGTCAAACGACGATCTAATACAAACACCGTCCCGGTATCTGTACTTGTTCTAATAAGACGACCAAATCCTTGTTTGAAACGCAGTATTGCTTGCGGGAGTGCTAACTTAGCGAATACGTCCTCTCCTTGATTTTTTAACCACTCTCCTTTTGCTTCCATCATCGGTTGATGAGGAGGCGTAAAGGGAAGGCGGACAATAACAAGACAACTAAGGGCATCTCCAGGTATATCTATCCCTTCCCAAAAACTACTTGTTCCTAATAAAATTGATTTGTCGAACTCTTGAAACTTACGAATGAGGCGACTTCTGCTCTTATTATTCACACTTTGCGTTAATAATAAATAGCCTTCTAATTCCTCATCATTTTTCAAATTCGTATACGCTTCTTTCAACATTTCATACGAAGTGAACAAAACAAGCATTCTACCTTCTGTAGTTTTCGCTATTTTTGCAATATGAGCCGACACAGATTCAATATATTCTTCATTACTTGCTTGCTTAATAAAAGGCACATCCGTTGAAACCATTAATTTCATCTGTTCTTCAAAATGGAATGGTGATGGGACCTGTAATGTATTTGGAGCAAAATCATGTAAGCCTAGCTCTTCTTTTATATAGTCAAATGAATCGTTTACTGTTAGCGTTGCTGATGTGAAAATAACACTCTTTTTCTCTGTTAAAAATTCATCAGCAAATCTTTCACCAATACGAACAGGTTGTCCATATAAAACAGTTGAATGAATGGTTCCCTTCGTTTCAGTTTCCATCCATGTCACATATGAATTTTTTTCTAAAATGAGTACTTGTAAAGATTGCGCCATCTTTCTCAACAACTCAATTAAATGCATAAATTCACCTGTGACAACATGCATTTCCCATTCTAATTTACTTTGCAATATATCAACTTGCTTCTCAAGTGTAGAGAGTAATTTTCTTACATCATATACAAAGCGATTTGTTAACTCGGTAATACTATCCCATAACTTACCTTTCTCTACTTCCGTGTTATATCGATAAATGAGTGGCATATTGCTGATCCCTTGTTCCTGCTTTGTTTGTTTAAAGATGAATGCACGTAACATTTGGAATAGCTCATCCGCATCAAATTTCAACTCCTTCAAACTATGACTTACCATGCGGAAAGTAGAACGGGAGGCTTGCTCTGATTTTTTCATCATTTTATATACTTTAGAAAGCACATCATCTGTTTCTAGCGTACCAAGACGAGATAAAACTAGCTGGAAATACATACAGGAGAACTGTTCACCTAATGTTCTACTCGCCGCTTCCTCAATATGATGAGCCTCATCAAAAATAATATGTTCACATGACGCAAACAGGGGTTCTTCACTTGAAAAATCTTGAAATAATAACGCATGATTTGTAATAACGATATCTGCAAATAATGCTTTATTCTTTGCTCGTTGATAAAAACAACGACTAAACCAGTTGCTTTGCATGCCACCCGGACTATGTACATCACTACAAATCCGGTTCCAAAGTAACTTTCCGCCCTCAGGAATATTTAATTCATCCCGATCGCCCGTTTCCGTTTGCAATAACCACACTAAAATTTTTGCCTTTGTGAGCGCCATATCATAATTTTTCTCTTCCTCTTGCAAAGCATATTCAAATTTATGTAGACAAAGATAATGCTTTCTTCCTTTTAGCAGAGCTACTTCAAATGAAAATGGCATGATTTTCTGTAATAATGGAATTTCTTTTTCTAGTATTTGTTGTTGCAGTTGTACAGTTTGGGTACTTATGATGACAGGTTCTTCTTTTTTCTTTGCAAAATAAATACTTGGAAGCAAATATGCAAGAGTCTTCCCTGTTCCTGTTCCTGCTTCAATTAGTGAAAACCTAGAATCTCTTAGCGCTGTATATATTTCCTTCATCATACTCTGTTGGCTTTCTCTTTTTTCAAACTTTGGCATATTCGACTCAAGTTTATCAATTGTCTTATGCAAGAAAGCATCAAATTTAAATGCACATGTTTCACTTAAGTTTAAAGAATAATTCCGTTTTCGAAGTGCAATATTTCGATACACTTCATATCCCTCTGCTCCTTTTTTACCATGCATCATTTTCTTTAAAATATTTTCAGAAAGCACATCCGCTATATCACTTTGAAACACATCACTCAATTCATAAAGCGATTGCAAGGTGACAAGGGGTAACTTCTCAATTTCATTTAAAAATTGTAAAAACAATTCCGCTGTTGCAAGAGCATCACTATCCGCACGATGCGGTTGATCATGCTCTAATTCGTGTTGTTTAGCTAAATCACGTAATTTATAACTATCAGCCGTTGGCAAAAGAATTTGCGCCAACTCAACTGTATCAACTTTTGGACAATGTATTTCTGTATATCCAGCCTGCCTTAATTCTTCCGTTAAAAAATTCCAATCAAAATGAACATTATGTGCAACGAAAGCTGCACCTTGTAATAGCTCAACAACCATCGGGGCTACATCTTGAAATAACGGGGCTTGCTTAACCATACTCTCATCAATCCCTGTTAACTCTGTAATAAATGGCGGAATCTCTCTCTTCGGATTAATAAAAGATGAAAAAATCTCTAATATCTCTCCATCTTCCACTACAACAGCTGCAATTTGGGTAATTTTATCTTTCCCATCCTTCCAGGAGTTCCCTGTCGTCTCTAAATCCACAACGACATAACGCTTACTCATATATGTAACACCTCAATTTCTTACCTATCAAACAGAAAATTATATAATGTTACTATACCACGTTTTATCTCATCTTAATGAAAAGATGCACAAAAAAAGCTATCTCCGTAATAGAGATAGCCTTCTTACTTATAGTATCGTTCCTGCTTTTTCAGCACCTAACATTTCAATAATTTGATTATTATCGTCTAATACTGCAATTTTCGGCTCTTGTTTATGAATATTTTCTTCTGCCACTAGACCGTAGCAAATAATAATAACTTTATCTCCTGGTTGTACAAGCCTTGCAGCTGCACCATTCAAACAAACAACACCGCTACCACGTTCTCCTTTAATAACATATGTCTCTAAGCGAGCACCATTATTATTATTTACAATTTGGACTTTTTCGTTTTCTACAATATTTACTGCATCCATTAAATCTTCATCAATTGTAATACTACCTACATAATTTAAATTTGCTTCTGTTACTGTTGCGCGATGTAACTTCGCTCTCATCATTGTGCGAAACATAGATGCTCCCCCTTATTTAACCGTTAATGTTATATTGTCAATTAATCGTACATTGTCAAATTTAACTGCAATTGCTAAAATGATTCGTCCTTCAATTTTATCCACTACTTGTAGTGAAGGATACGTATATAAATCAGCATAATCTACAGTGCCTTTCGTATACGTCTCAATATACTCTTTCACAAGAGTTGTAATGATTTCTGCATTACGTTCTCCTGCCTCAATTCTTTCTTTCGCTATACATAGACTGCGGTATAAATGAGGAGCCTCTTCACGCTCTTCTTGTGACAAATACACGTTACGAGAACTTTTCGCTAATCCATCTTCTTCCCTTACAATATCCACCGGTACGATTGTAACCGGAATATTAAAATCAGCGACAAATCCTTCAATGACAGCAACTTGCTGTGCATCTTTCATACCGAAATAAGCACGTGTTGGCAATGTAATATTAAATAGTTTCATTAGTACAGTCGCAACACCAGCGAAATGACCAGGTCTTTGCTTTCCGCATAACACATCGGTACGCTTCACAACTTCTACTGTTGTCGTTTGTTCTGCTGGATACATTTCTTCTACGCTCGGATAAAATAAATAATCTACACCGTTTTCTTTTGCTACATTTTCATCTCTATCAATATCACGAGGGTATCGATCTAAATCTTCATTTGGTCCAAACTGTAGCGGATTAACAAACACGCTTAAAACTACAATTTCATTTTCTTCTCTTGCCTTACGTAATAAAGTCGCATGACCTTCATGTAAATAACCCATCGTTGGGACAAAACCAATACTTTTTCCACTTGCACGTAGTTCGTTTGTAATTTGCTGCATCTCTTGTACTGTAGTTACGATTTTCATTATTGTTTTCCTCCGTATAACGCTAAACATTCTTCCTCTTTCATTGTGAATGAATGTTTTTCTTCCGGAAATTGACCTGTCTTTACTTCAGTAACGTATTGTGAAATCCCTCGCACAATCTCCTCTTGAACCGACGTATATTGCTTCACAAATTTCGGAACACGCTTTACACCATATGAGATAAGATCATGATAAACGAGTACTTGCCCATCCACTTTTTGTCCTGCTCCAATTCCAATCGTTGGAATTGTTAGTTGCTTCGAAATGAATTCTGCTAGCTGCATTGGCACACATTCTAATACAAGTGCTATCGCACCAGCTTCCTCACATCTCTTCGCATCTTCTATTAATTTTTTTGCACTTTCAGCATCTTTTCCTTGTACTTTATAGCCACCTAACACTCCTACAGATTGAGGAGTTAAGCCTAAGTGTGCCACGACAGGAATTCCCGCACTCGTCAAGTAATGAATAGTTGATATCACTTCTCCTGCACCTTCTACCTTCAGTGCATGAGCACCACTCTCTTGAACGATGCGGCGTGCATTCACCATCGTATCTTGAGGCGACACATGATACGACATAAATGGCATATCAGTTACAATAAACGTCTCTTTCGCTCCTCGGCGTACAGCTTTCGTATGATGAATCATATCCTCTACTGTTACAGGTACTGTTGAATCATAGCCGAGCACAACCATCCCAAGGGAATCTCCAACTAAAATCATATCAACTTCCGCTTCTTCTGCTAACTTAGCAGATGGATAATCATACGCCGTTAGCATTGTAATCGGCTCACCTTGCTCTTTCATTTTCAAAAAATCTGTTTTTGTTTTCAAAAACTACTCCTCCTTTATACAGGAGAGAGGAGATGGCCGAAATCATATAAAAAACCCCTCTGGCCATAAAAGGGCAGAAGGGTTGTGTGTTAGTCGGCATTATTCATCCCTCTGTCCCAGTCCGTTATTGGATCAAGGCAGAATCCAAGTTATTATTTTTCGTATTGCATCGAATCATGGTGCAGTTCGCTCTGATACTGCCCACATTCGAACTAATTATAGCAAACTCTAAAAAGGAATTACTACATTTTTTTGAAAAAATAATTTTTATCCTTATTACGGTATGTGAAATTTTTAAATAACGTATGCATAGAAAGATAAACAGATTTGTTTACATGCATAGTATAACTCTTAAAATAATGATGCAGGTTAATTGAGGAAACATACTTACAAAAGGAGAATTGCTAATGTCTATAAGCACATGGTTATTTCGATTCATCGGTTTTCTTGTGATGCTTGTGGGAGTAACAACTTTAAATTCCCTCAATGTATTTGCATCAATTAACGTCGTAACACAACCTGTTGAGTCTGCCAAAGTGATTGAAGTCGAGCTAAACGATGATTACTTTAAACCGAACGTCATCACGATTCCAATTGAAGAATCAACAACATTGCTATTGAAAAATAAAGGCAAGAGCGAGCACACCTTTACAGTAAAAAAGCTCGGCATTGACGTCGTAGTCGAGTCAGGACAAGAAAAAAATATTACCGTGAAACCTAAAAATACTGGTACATATGAATTAACATGCCGGTATCACCTTCTTAAAGGAATGGAGGGAAAAGTAATCGTCAAATGACAAGTAAATACTAAAAAATTCATTATCGCACCGCAAACTCATTTCAAAAATATTAAAATAAAAAAGAAGTTCCAAAAGAGGAACTTCTTTTACTTAATTTCGATATCCGCAGAATGAATGTGATGTACTTTTCCTTCATGATCTTCTAGAAGCAATACACCATCCTCTGTAATTCCTTTTGCTATCCCTGTAATTGTCTCTCTCATCGTTCGAGCGTTAATTTCTTTCCCGATGCTCACAGCGTAACTTTCCCAAAGAATTTTAATGACAGAGAAACCATTTTGTAAATACTCTTCATATAATTTTTCTAGTTGTAAAAAGATTTGTTGCATAAGCTCCGCACGAACAATTGGCTTACCAGATTCAATCGCTAAAGAAGTAGCAATATGCTGAATTTCCTCATCAAAATGTTCTTGCTTTTGATTCGCATTAATACCAATACCCATAATGACAGCATTAATTTTATCAGGATCAGCTTGCATTTCTGTTAATATACCTACAGCTTTTTTCCCCTGAATTAAAATATCATTCGGCCATTTTATTCCTACATTTACACCTGTGCACTTTTCAATTGCTTGCGCAACGCTAACAGCGGCTAACAAAGTAAGTTGTGGTGCATGATGAACCGGGATTGATGGACGTAAAATAATACTCATCCAAATTCCTGTTCCTTTTGGTGAATGCCATTTTCTGCTTAAACGACCTCTACCCGCTGTTTGTTCTTCTGCCACAACAATCGTTCCTTCTTCTGCACCTTCATAAGCAAGTTTTGCTGCAATATACTGCGTCGATTCAACAGACTCTTCAAAATACACTGTTCTACCAATATGTTTCGTTTGTAACCCTAACTGAATTTCATTCGCAGTCACTTTGTCTGGCTTACTTGCAATTCGATAGCCTAATCGACGCACAGCTTCAAGTTCATACCCCTCATTCCGAAGGTCCTCCATATGTTTCCACACAGCAGTTCTTGAGCAACCAAGTTTATCACTAATCGTTTGACCAGATACAAACTCGCCATCCGCTTCCGAAAAAACTTGCAATAACTGCTTTCTTATAGTAGATTGCATTCTTGCAGCCACTCCCTTATACACTCTTTCTCATTCACTACATTTCCTTGTACGATTGCTTCTTCAATTTTTTGAATCATTTCAGCAACCCACGGACCTGGCTTTTTACTTGCCCAGTTTAACAAATCATTCCCAGTCACATTCATCTCTTGTCGACTCTTGATTGGCAATGCTTGAAACAACGTTTGTACTCGTTTCACAGATGTATGATCATAGCTTTCAATCATCGCTTCATATACTCTTTCTGCCATTTCAGCTATATGAATTCCCGTTTTATAAAGAAGAACTGTATCCCAATCCTTCTCCTTTCTCTTACGGATTGTTAATAAAACTGCGACGATATCTTTTATTTTTTTATTCGAAAACTTCCATTGACGTAAAAAGACAGCTGGATGTTCTTCCCCGATACAATATAAGAAAAAGGCCCATGCCTCAATGTCTGTTTCAAAAGAATCCCAGTTATACTGCGTAGCTTTTAACAATCTCTCTTCTGACATCTGTAAATATGGTAGATGGGAAAATAGTTTCGTTTCTACTAATTCTTTGAGAGCCTTCACACAATATGTGCCAGTTAACAGTTTTTCAAACTCCACTGTAATTCTCTCAATTGCTATATGTTCCAGCAAATGTCCATATGTTTCAATTGCTTGTTTCGTTTTCGTCTCTAAAGAAAAACCTAACGTACTTACGAACCGAATACCACGCATCATTCGCAGGGCATCTTCTTGAAAACGATCCGCAGCATTTCCCACTGTCACAATTTCTCTCTTTTGAATCGCTTCCTGCCCAGCAAATAAATCAACCATTTCGCCTTCTTCTGTCATAGCAATTGCATTCATTGTGAAATCACGACGTTTTAAATCCTCTTCTAATGAACGAACAAATTGAACACTACTAGGTCTTCGAAAATCTTCATATTCGCTCTCTGTTCGAAACGTGGTTACCTCATAAGGTTCACCATTTTCTACTACAATTACAGTTCCATGCTCAAGACCAACAGGAACATGTCTTGGAAATATAGCCATCACTTCTTCTGGTAAAGCAGATGTCGCAATATCAATATCTCCAATCGGCCTATCGATAATAAGATCGCGTACGCTTCCGCCGACAAAGTAGGCCTCATGCCCTTGTTGCTTTAAAGTCTCAATAATAGAACTAGCTTTTTTAAATCTTTCCATTTTTGTCATCCCTTAGTACATCATAGTAAATCGTTTCATATTGTGAGACGATTTTTTCAGAGCGGAACTGCTCGTAAACACTTGCTCTTGCTCGCTCTCCCATATTACGGTGAAGTTCTTCATCCTTTAATAACTGAATGGCTTGATTTGCCACTCCTGTTGTATCGCCAACTTCACATAAATATCCTGTTTCACCATGTTGAATGACTTCTGGAATACCTCCAACCCTTGTTCCGATACAAGGTACACCACACGCCATCGCTTCTAATAAAACAAGACCAAAACTCTCTTTCTCTGATAGAAGTAACATTAAATCACTCATCGCAAGTAACTCTGCAACATTATCTTGCTTCCCTAAAAATAAGACGCGATCTTCAATATGTAAATTTTTCACCAACTGTAAAATCGTGCAAAATTCCGGTCCATCTCCAACAAGAAGCAACTTCGCATCTACTTCTGTAACAATTTTAGCAAAAGCCTGCACAACATCTTGCACACGTTTCACTTTACGGAAATTTGAAATATGAATGAGTATCTTTTCACTTTCACTTATACCGTATTCTTTCTTTAATTGAGTCATATCACGCTTGAAATATACACGTTCGTCTATAAAGTTATATACCGTTTGAATGTCTT
Organism: Bacillus cereus group sp. Bc010; assembly: GCF_027716745.1. NCBI lineage: Bacteria > Bacillati > Bacillota > Bacilli > Caryophanales > Bacillaceae > Bacillus > Bacillus cereus group sp. Bc010. Next base: position 133,369 of record NZ_JAQFUY010000004.1, on the reverse strand, counting down.
TATTTGGTTTTACAAGCTCATGCGTTTCGTTAATTAATGAATGCGAGACAGCCGTCACAACATCGGATTGCTCAATACCAAAACGAATTAAATTATTTAACGAAGGGTCGGAACCTAACACAGTAATATCTGTTCCATGCAAGGTTGTAACAATTTTAATACGCTCGCCAATCATTTGTTTTGCTAAATAAGCACAAATGGCATGTGGTATTGCGTAATGCACATGTAAAATGTCTAGGTTTTCTCTTTGTGCAACCTCTGCCATTTTACTCGCTAACGCTAAATCGTACGGTGGATATTGAAATACAGAGTATTGATTTACTGTCACTTCATGAAAGTAAATGTTTGGATACACTTTATTTAACCGGAATGGTAAACCCGATGTAATAAAATGAATTTCATGCCCGCGTTCCGCTAATTGCTTTCCTAATTCTGTTCCAACAACTCCAGAACCACCTACAGAAGGATAACATGTAATACCTATTTTTAATTTCATTTACATCCCCCTATTAAATCAGCATGTAATAAAACCGGTTTCTTACTCATAAACCCTTCGGCATATAAGACTCCAACTTCTTTTCCAAACATTTTCTCACGAGCGACTACAGTTTCAACGTAACCTTCTGTTAACGGCGTTTTCACACCATCACTCCCTGTTGAAAACTGACTTTCATACGCTTCTAGTGCTTCCACTTTTTGCGATACGTATTCACTAATATCTATACAAAAATTCGGTTTATGAAAACCATTAATCATATAATGATAAAAAGACTCCACACGATGTGGTGGAACCTCTGGCATATATTTGCGAATTCCCGCTGAAAAAATAGCTTCTTCCACAAGTTTTGCACAATTTGCATGATCTGGATGACGATCTTCATAATACGGTGCAAAAACTAGTTTTGGTTTATATGTACGAATTACTTTTACAATTTCACGTATATACTCTTCTTTCATATACAACCCACGGTCTGGCATCGCTAAATTTAGTCTCGTTTTTACTCCCATTATACGAGCTGCCGCCTTTGCTTCTTCTTTTCTTAACTCTATCGTTCCGTTAGAAGAAAGATCAGCTTCTGTTAAATCACAAATACCTACTTCATACCCTTGCTTCGTATATTTAGCAATGGTACCAGCCATGCCGATTTCAACATCATCGGCATGAGCACCAAACGCTAATATATGTAATCCACTCATAATTGTTCCCCTCATTTTCTTAACTTGCGGTAATCTAAATCTCCTCGCTCTAATGCGTGCATTAACATTTCAGCACTTGCCATATTCGTTGCAAGTGGAATTGCATATACATCACATAAACGAAGCAATGCATTCACATCCGGTTCATGCGGCTGTGCTGTTAATGGATCGCGGAAGAAAATTACCATGTCTAAATCATTTTTCGCAATCATTGCACCAATTTCTTGATCCCCACCAAGAGGACCAGATTGATATCTTGTTACAACTAAACCGGTCGCTTCCATAATACGAAGCCCTGTCGTTCCTGTTGCAAATAATTCATGTTGTTCAAAAATTGGTTTATATGCGTATGCAAACGAAACCATGTCATTTTTCTTTTTGTCATGTGCGATTAAGGCAATTTTCATCCGTTGTCTCCCCTTTAGTCGATAATATTTTCTAAACCGTACACAAGATGATCTAGATTCATTACTGTCTCAATTGATAGTTTTACACCAGACATAAATGATGCACGATTGAATGAATCATGACGAACTGTTAACATTTGTCCGTCTCCACCAAACATTACTTCTTGGTGTGCAATAAGTCCTGGTAAACGTACACTATGAATGTGAATGCCGTCTACATTTGCACCACGAGCTCCTTTTAGTTGCTCTACTTCATTTGGATGTCCTTGCTGCTTTGATTGGCGATTTTGACGAATCAATTCTACTGTTTTTACCGCAGTACCAGATGGTGCATCTAATTTTTGATCATGATGCAATTCAATTACTTCAACATCTTGGAAGTACTTCGCTGCCATTTGTGAGAATTTCATCATAAGAACTGCACCAATTGCAAAGTTTGGAGCGATAATTGTTCCTACTGCTTTTTCTTTTGCAATCTCGGTTAATTGTTTTAGCTCTTCTTCTGTAAATCCAGTTGTACCAATAACAGAACGAAGTCCACGCTCAACTGCTAGTGTAACGTGTTGTTTTCCAACTTCTGGCGTTGTTAAATCTAACAACACATCTGCTTCTACTTCCTCTAAACAAGTATGTAAATCCGCGTAAATAGGTGTATCTAACGCTGGCATTCCAGGTAAATCAGAGATTTTCTCTCCACCATGCTTATAATCCACTGCTGCTACTAAATTAAAATGTTCCGTTCTTTCCATAAGAAGAACTGCTTCATGTCCCATACGTCCTCTTGGTCCAGCGATAATTACTTTAATTTCTTTCATTATTCTTTCTCTCCCTCATCAATACGTGTCCAGCGATCTTTATCGCGAGTATTAAATTTATTCATTACAATGTTATGTGCTGTTTCTAAATCAATATTTAAACTATTTGCCATACAAATCATAACAAATAATACATCTCCAAGCTCTTCTTCAATACTACGTTCTGTTTCAGTTGTTTTCTTCGGTTTCTCACCATAATAATGATTAACCTCTCTTGCAAGCTCCCCCATTTCTTCCGTTAAACGAGCCATCATTGCAAGTGGACTGAAATAACCTTCTTTAAACTGACCAATATATGCATCTACTTCTTTCTGCATATCCTTCATCGTTTTCGCTTCCATACAATTCACCTCTAATCCTTCCTCTTTCATGTTAGCCAATTCATCGCGATTTGACAAATATTATTCCCCGCCAAACACCTATTTGCGACCCTTTTTGGGAAAGATTATAATAAAGTGAAACTTCTTTTGCATGCTTTTCGCAAAAGATTAGTTGAACCAATCGGGTTCCTACGGCTGGTTTTCACTGCTTCCTTGCTTTATTCCCTACCAGCCGTTGGAACGGGGTAAAGTGAAACTTTCTTTTGCATTTTTGGCAAAAGAGCAACCTAAACCAATCGGGTTCCAACGACTGGTTTTCCCTGCTTCCTTGCTTTATTCCCTACCAGCCGTTGGAACGGGGTAAAGTGAAACTTCTTTTGCGTTTTTACAGCCTTCACTATTTTCACTAGCAACTAGAAATTACTTATCATTATGTTTTACCGTTTCAGCGGAGCAATGCCATTTACATAATTAGGGGGATTTCTATATGACATCAAATTTGAAGATTCGAAATATCATTTTCATTTTAATCGGTTCCGCTATTTTTTCTTTCGGTATTGTGAATATCAATATTGAAAATCACCTTGCAGAAGGTGGATTTACCGGTATTACACTATTATTGTATTTTCTATTTAAGTTTGATCCTTCTTATTCAAACTTAATTTTAAATATCCCTATATTTTTTATTGGTTGGAAATTACTTGGAAGAACGACATTTATATATACACTAATCGGCACCTTTAGCGTATCTTTATTTCTATGGATTTTTCAGCGTTACGAAGTTCTCAACTTACATGTAAACTTACAAAACGATATGACACTTGCTGCTTTATTCGCCGGAGCATTTATTGGTATCGGTCTTGGGATTATATTTAAATACGGCGGAACTACTGGCGGTGTAGATATTATCGCGAGACTCGCTCATAAATATGTTGGCTGGAGTATGGGGAAAACGATGTTTATGTTTGATGCTATCGTCATTATCGTCTCTATCCTTACCTATTTATCATATCGCGAGGGTATGTATACGTTAGTTGCTGTTTTTATCGGAGCGAAAGTGATTGATTTTATGCAAGAAGGAGCCTATGCAGCAAAAGGAGCAACGATTATCTCAGATAAAAACGATGAAATTGCTGCCAAAATTTTATCTGAGATGGAGCGCGGAGCAACCTTTTTAAAAGCTGTTGGGTCGTATACAAAAGTGGAACGGAACGTATTGTATTGCGTTGTTGCTAAAAATGAAATCGTGAAACTAAAAAACATTATTACTTCTGTAGATCCTCACGCCTTTGTTGCTGTAAGTGACGTACACGATGTAGTTGGTGAAGGTTTTACATTGGATGAAAATAAAAATCCGTTACATACATAAACGCAACTAGAAAAGCTCTTTAGCTTTTCTAGTTTTTTATTACATATTTTTCAAGTTTATCTAAATCCTCATAAATAAGCTCCAATAAACTTCGATTATAAAAAATGGAAGCAGGGTGAAATATCGGAAAAATATGATATTCTTTCTCTGACCATGTAAACTCTGCACTTTGCATATCCTTTAACTTTTGAATGGGCTGTTTTAATAATTGTCCGTGTACGTCTGTGATTTTTTTATCTTTTCCTATTAAACGTTGAAGACCGATATTGCCAAGCGTGACGATAAGCTTCGGATTTATTTTCTCTAATTCATAATCTAACAAAGGCGCATGGGCAACTATTTCTCCTTGATTTGGCGTTCTATTATACTTTTTTTGTATGATTTCACCATTTCGTTCTTTTTTCTCTCGCCATTTATAAGGTCTACTCCGAACAGCGCTCGTAATATATACTTCTTCCCTTGTAACGTGAATACGTTCTAAAAACCCCATTAATTGTTTTCCCGCTCTCCCGCTAAACGGAATTCCATTATGAATTTCTGTTTCACCAGGCGCTTCTCCTAACAACATAAATTTTGGATTTTCAGGACCTTGTCCACTTAAAAAGCCTTCTAGCTGATAAGGAGCACTACGTTCTTTCACTTGTTTTACTAAATGACTTGGATATTTCATTTGCCCCACCACCTTTCCGCATTACTTCTATTATTGCTACTTGCCATATATTATATAATTCAATTCATAAAACAAAAAAGACTATCAAAATTGATAGTCTTTAGTCGTCGCTACGCTGCATACCAGTATAAATCAATACAAGACGTAATAATTCAAATACCGCTACAGCTGCAGCTGCTACATATGTTAATGCTGCCGCATTTAATACTTTACGAGCTTGCCCATATTCATCGGTTGATACGATACCTAACGCTTCAATTTGTTGCATTGCACGCTTGGATGCATCAAATTCAACTGGTAATGTAACAAGTTGGAACACAACACCTGCTGCCATTAAAATGATACCTAATAACAACAAACCAGACATTTGTGCAAATATACCGATTAGGACGAAAATCCAAGACATATTCGAACCAAAGTTTGCAACTGGCACTAACGAATGACGAACGCGCATAAAGTTATAATCTTTTGCATCTTGAATTGCGTGTCCTACTTCGTGTGCTGCAACTGCTGTACCAGCAACTGAATGACCGTAATAGTTATCTGTTGATAATCGAACTGTTTTTGCAGTTGGATCATAATGGTCTGATAAATGACCTGGTGTTTCTTCAACGGCTACGTTGTATAATCCATTCTCATCTAAAATTTTCCGAGCCACTTCTGCTCCTGTCATACCTGATGTTGAGTAAACTTGTGAATACTTGCTATAGGCACTACGTACTTTTGACTGTGCGTACAACGGTATGATCAAAATGATCGCGAAGTAAATTAAATAAAACATCATGAACCTCCATTGAAGTTTTAATTATAGTACTTCTCATTCTATTTTCTTCTGCCACCATTGTCAATGAATAAACCTTACAATCCGTATCTTTATTTATTACATTATCTATTCTTAGAATGTACATTACTTTTTCTTTTTTCTCTCTCCCCTTTATACTTTCTCCATCCAACATAAGTTAATGTGAATAAAATAAGACCTCCAGTAATTGTCATAAACCAAATGAGAGAGGGTGCAATTTCGTCTTTTTTTACTGTATGAAATATCTTTTGTAAATCCCCTTTAATGATTCCTACTTGCATTTGCCCACCTTTCGTTTTTAACATAACGTTACGGAATTCATCCAAATAAGATAAATGGGCATTTACACGCTGCACTTCGTTTTCTGGCAGAGCTATCATTAAGCTTGGATAAATAATATTAAATTCATGTAAAAATGTGTTTAACGTTTGTTGAAACTGTCCCGTATCTTCTTTTGTCATCGCTTTTTCCATTTGAGAAAAGGCATCCATTACTTTTCCTTCTCTTTCCATCCAAAGTGGTTGGTACTTCGATACTTGTGCATCAACAGCGAGCTGCAGTGCTAGTACATTATCAATTTTAACTTGTTTACTTACCTCTTCTTCCGCGAGAGATTGTTTCGCTTTGTCGTAAGCTAAAGAAATAACTCTAACTTGATCTGGCGTTACTTCTTGCTTCTTTTCATTCCCCTTTATGACAAACTGCTCCGAGAAATGTTGTAATACTTGTACTGCTTTTTCATCTTCATTACGCTTCACTAATTGTAATGAGTCATCCAACAAGCCTGTTAGTTCACTCCACTCTTCAGCATATATACGTAACGGAAACATTATAATTAGAAATGCTATCAATCCAACTAATGTTCTCTTCATCACGGTCCCCCCTATAACTACTAGTACAAAATATGTTAATTTGGACAAGAATAGAACAGAACTGGACGGAAAAATATATTATCGTTTTACAAACAAAAAAATTCTCTTTAAACAGAGAATTTTTCTTTTGAAATCCTTTTCTTTTTTACAAAATATTTATACAAGCTATAACAAATTATGCTACCACATAAAATAAATAATAAAATAGCACACGCTGCATGCATAAAGAACTCTTCTGGTAACATTAATATAATCGGATCCGTTTCAATATCAAACATCCAATAATCATTACTGAATAAAAGCTTATGGAATAATACAAAACTCTTTTCAAAATTAATAGCGATTGGTAACACAAGCGCAATCGGAAAGATAATTGTTACAATCGATCCATGCAGTAAAAACTTTTCATTTTTCTTTTTTAATAAATACATGCCGCCTACTATTGCAATCATAATTGTCGCATACATTACATATTGTATCTTTACTAAAATATTTTTAACATCTACAAAATGAATACGACCATTTGTAGACATATCTAATGTGGGCAACTGTAATGCACCGTCATAAAACGGAGATAAATATGTGATAAGCACATCATAATTTCTTTTAATATCATCCTTCGTCATATCTGCTAAATCTGGAATGTTTAAAAAATCAATTTCAAAATAATATAGCCATTTTCCGTATACAACCGCCGTTGTTGCGAGTGCAAATATAGAAAATGCTATGCTATATGAAACAATTATCGTAATCAATCGATCCAATATTTTTGTACCACTCGTATTTTTCTTCATTTTCTCCCCCTAATGTTCTAACGATTATAAAGAAAACTGTTTTCGATTCTCACGTAAGCAATAATAATATGTCATACAAAGCACAGCAATGCTTAACCAGAACGTAAAATAACCAATTTCCCCTACAAACAAATGCATAATTCCGTATCTCGGCATTTGCCAAAACAAATAATCAATTGCATCGTTATGTAATGTCCATATAGCTGCTACTGCAAAATGCCATTTTTTTATACGGTAAAACGGTGCATATAGCACTGCTTGTACTGCCATCGCAAAATGTGAAAGCATTAACATATACCCGATAAAGCCAATAGGACCTTTTACATAGATCATAATCCCATTTACAACAACAGCCCATATTCCATATTTTATTAAAGTAACAATCGCTAGCGCCTCTATTAATCCCCAATTTCTTTTTATTAAAAAAGCAATTAAAACAAAGACAAAAAAGAGACTTGCCATAGGACTATCGGGTACAAACGGCCAAAATATAGGTGAAGTTTCTTTTAATTGATTTCCATACCATATAAATCCGTATATTGTACCTAATATGTTAACAACTAATAAAAATAATAATACGGAGCGTTGTCTTAACATTGCATACAAATAAACCAAGTTGTATGTCCAACACCTTTCATTCTTTCATCAAACTCTACTCTATTATATAGTAAACTTTCTATCATCAAAATAAAAAGCTGACTACAAATTTTGTAGTCAGCTTTTTATTATTTTTTATTATACTTTGCAACGAATTCCGAAAGCTTCTTCAGCTCCTCATCTGTACCTTTAAATACACCTTTAGGCATGGAACCTTTTCCCTCTTTCGCAATTTTAGCAATTTCTTCTGGCTTCAAAGTTAAATTTTGCAGTGCCGGTGCTGCTGCTCCGCCCTGTAAATTGTCACCGTGACATGTTAAACAAGTATTTTTTTGCATTAATTTATAACCGTCATCATTTTTATCAACTGGTGCTGTTTTTACAATTGCTCCTTGTTTTTTTGCAGCTTCCCAGTCGTGGTGTGCTACAGATTCCCAAGTTAAAAAGATAATCGATGCAATTGCTAAAAGCATAAATCCCGTTGCTACAGGACGCTTCAATGGGCGTCTTTCTGGGCCTCGATCAAGAAATGGAGCTAACAGTAATGCGCCAAACGCAATCCCTGGCATAATGAACGCTCCAATTACAGTAAATGAGCCAGAAGCATAAGAATACTTTAATAACTGATACAAGAATAAGAAATACCAATCTGGAAGTGGTATATACCCAGCATCAGTTGGATCCGCCATTCTTTCAAGCGGTGACGGATGCGCCACTGTTAAACATAAATAACCGATTAAAAAAACTGCACCAACCATCCATTCTTTTAACAAGAAGTTCGGCCAAAATGCTTCTGTTTTCCCTGGGTATTCCGAATAGTCTTTTGGAATGTTTGGTTTCCGAGCTACTGGTACCCGAGAATCTCCTACAAACTTCATCCCTTTGCCGCGATGCATAATCTCCCTCCTTTAGTTCTTTCCCCTTTAATTTAGCAATCTCTTATAGTGGACCGGAAATACCTTGTTTGCGAATCATGATGAAGTGGAAGGCCATTAAACCTAGAAGTGCTGCTGGTAAGAAGAAGACGTGAATAGCAAAGAAGCGAGTTAATGTTTGAGCGCCAACAATTTCGGAATGACCAGCGAGTAATGTTTTAATGTAAGGACCAATGAGCGGCGTTTGCTCTGCAATTTGAATCCCTACTTTCGTAGCAAATAACGCTTTCATATCCCACGGTAATAAATATCCGGTAAAACCAAGACCTAACATAACAAAGAAAATAAGAACACCAACAATCCAGTTTAGCTCACGAGGCTTTTTATACGCACCCTGGAAGAAAACTCTAAGTGTATGTAAAAACATCATTACAATTACGAGACTAGCACCCCAGTGGTGCATACCACGAACAATTTGCCCATATGCAACTTCATTTTGCAAATAATAAACCGATTCCCAAGCATTTTTAATATCAGGCACATAATACATCGTCAAAAACATTCCAGATAAAATTTGAATTACAGTAACGAAAAAGGTAAGTCCGCCAAAGCAATAAACGAATGCAGAAAAGTGATGTGCCGGGTTTACATGTTCAGGTACTTCATGATCAGCGATATCACGCCATATTGGTGTAATATCTAACCTTTCATCTACCCAATCATAAATTTTATTTAGCATCTACTTTGCACCCCCTCTTGGCTTCGCTTTTCCTAGATACAACGTTCCATCTTTCACTTTAGATTCGTATACATCAAGTGGAGCAAGGGGCGGCGTGCCTTTAATGTTAATTCCGTCTTTTGTGTAACGGCCCCCGTGACATGGACAAAAGAATTGATTCGGATGTGCTTTGTCCGAATTCCAGTTAACTGTACATCCTAAATGTTTACATACTGGAGAGAACGCAACAATGTCTCCGCTTTCATCTTTATGAACCCAAGCTGATTTTGGCTCTTCGGACTTGTACCAACCATCAACCTGCTTCACCTTAAAGTCGAAACGTTTCGGCTCTGTTGTAATATCCTTTACTTGTGCAACAGCAACCATATCCGTTCCCGCTTCTTTTCTTAACACCGGATCAAGCGCAAATCGCGTCATCGGCATTAAAATACCCGCTGCCATAAAGCCTCCTACCCCTGTAAGGGTGTAATTTAAAAACTGTCTTCTTGACACACGATGTTCTTTCTCGCTCACGAAAATTTCCCCCCTCTATCAGAAATTGTCCCCTCGTGATAAATTATATAAAAAATAAAAACTAGGACACTATCATGATATAATACGCTCATGCACAGGTCAATATCATACTACTCATAATAATAAGAACTTTCTGTTTATTATTGTTTTCCCCATTTTTCTTCTAACATTACCATTATATTTTTTATATGTGCATGAATCACTTCTCTTTTCGCTTGATCACTAAATTGTTCTAACGCTAATGAAGGAAACCAAAATAAATCTCCCTGCAATTCTTGCATATCTTCTTTCCATGAAAAATCACTTGTAACATAAGCAATATGCTTAAAACCTTGCTTTCTCAAATGATTTGTCCATTCTTGCAAACGGCCTTTTTCGTTTTTTTGACTTTCTACTAGATACGTAAATGCAGGTAGTAAAAGCACTCTTCCTTTATATTCTCTTTCTAGCTCCATACTCAACAATTCGATAAATTCGCCTTGTTCTACTACCGTTTTCATTTCTTTTGCTGCTGAAATTGATAAAAGTGGTATAACACCCGTATCTACATATTCTCTTGCTTGCTCAAACTGCTCCACATCTTTTACAATCCATTTCAAATTTCTTCCCTCCCTCACCTGGAAATGACAGAACTTTCACTTTATATATATTAAACCATACTAAAAGAGGTAAAAAAAGAAAAACTACCTATATTAAGGTAGTTTTTCTTAAAAAGTCTGAAATTTGTAAAATTTTATGAATCCAAATGAATTTTATAACATCTTTAACTCCACTGTTAACCTATGAAACGCTTCCTTATCTTGCTTATCCAGCGCTTCATCAATTTGCTTTAGAAGACGTTCTCTTCTAAAAGAAAATACACTTTCTTCTAAAAACCTTTCTGCAAGTAAACGATCTTTTTCATTTACTTCAATGTGCTTTGGTAAATACGGGTTTTCTTCTAATACAGCTACATAGTTGGCATTTTGAAACGATGATTTAAAATTGAGTTGAATATAAATATCCTCATCTCGATTTAAACGAATATCATGAAACGATTTTTCAGCATCTGTTGTCATAACATTTTGTTTAAAAAAGTGAAACGGTGTATCTTTTACACAATTCGCGGACATTACTAAGCCACGCGGACAATATTTTGCATGCTCTACGAAGTGGACTTTATGCATCAATTGGTCGTGACTCATTAAATAATTCAAAATCCATACACATTCACGCTGTTTCAGTTGGTAATTATTCAAAAACCATTTTACAAAATCCTTCTTCTCGTTTACAGAAACAGGGGTATTCATAGCAATTAAGTCCCTCCTCTGTCTTTCTCTTTTCTTTTTAGATTCAAGAAGCGGCATTCAGTTTCCTTCCAACTTATGAAAAATCCTCTAAATTATATAACAATTCTTCAATATGAATTTGTGTCGGGTCTAGTTGTATTAACTGAGTAAATACTTCTTTCGCCTCTTTTCGCATACCTTCTTCCAATAAGAAATAACCGTACTCTTCCAAGAAGTCTGGATGATTCTTAAAAGAAGTATATGCACTTTCATAGTGTTTTAATGCATCCGAATACATTTCTAATTGTTTTTTTGCAAATGCAAGATCCCAAAGTAGTTGTGTATCTGGTTCTCCGCTATCAATTGCACGCTCTACAACAGCGATTAACTCTTCATATTTTTCTTGTTCCTTTAAGATGTACGCATATTTTAATGTTGCACCTAAATGTCCTGGATCTAACTCAAGCGCTTTTTGAAGTACTTCCTCTGCTTCCGCAATTTTCCCTAATTTCGCTGCAATGTTTGCTAATTCTACATAAAATGGTACAGAAAGCTCATCTACTTTAATTCCTTCATGAAGTGTTTCATAGCTTTCTTGAAGCATCCCTTCTTTTTCATAGCTTTTCGCTAAATACATGTAAAGCGATGCATACTCAGGATCTAATTCTTTCAGTTCTTGCCAAGCACCAATTGCTCGTTGGTATTCTTCACCTTGGTATAACGTGAAGGCATATCCAAATAATGAGTGAATATCTTTTTGTTCCTCTAAACCTGCTTCGTAGTAAGAAATCGCCTCTTCCCAATTTCCAATCGCGCTTAACGTTTCTCCAAGGCGTAGCGCAATGACAACACCACCCATTACTTTATGTTCCGCTAATAGCGACTCATAATAAGTGATTGCCTTTTGTTCTTCACCTTTACTACTATATAACTCTGCTAATCCAAACGTAATGACAGGCTCGTCAGGCATCATTTCTTTCGCCTTTAATAGTTTTTGTTCTGCTACATCATCGAAACCTTGCATTTGGAATAAATCCGCAACAAGTAATAACGATTGAACATATAAATCATCATTTTCTGGAATATCATGAAGCACTTCAATCGCTTCATCTTCTTTGTCTAGATCAATATATAATTCTGCTAAAAATACAGTGAATTCACTTTCCTCTGGATACAATAAACGTAAGTCTTCTGTAATAGCTAACGCTTCATCCGTAAATCCAAGTGTATGATAATAGCGAGCGATATCATACTTCTCTTCATCATTCGCAATTTTTAATTGTTCTTTTAATAATTGTAATCCTTTTTCCGCTTCACCATTTTCAATATATGAAACAACTTGTTCAAACTTTTGCATAAACGTCTCCTTTAATTCTAAAAAATATTCTTTTCTGTTCATTTCCCCCGCTATTAACGGGCAGTAAGACCCCACCTCAAAATTCAGCTAAGGCAAAGAAGTTAGTTTTTGGGTCAACTGCCCGTAAAAGCCCGATTGGTTCAACTAATAATCAGCGGGGGATAAACATCCCCCTACTAATTAAAGTTTCACTTTATCATAAGCAACTAGGTGTAAGAACGCAACCTTTAGAATGAGCATACTTCTTCTTGTACTTTCACTGATAACGATTCAAATATGACACCGATACCGCATTACTACTTTCTATTGTACCGTTTTCTTTTATGACCGTGCAAATAACTCCCCTTATGAATTATTAGCCCGCACGAACTCTTTACAGTTCTTCTTTATTTAAATAAAAAAGACTCCTATATTAGGAGCCTTTACAAACTCTTAAGAGTATGTTTCTTCTTTCTTTACTTGCTCGTTTACAAGCTCTTTCAACAGTTCTATAATTTCATCATTTTCTTCTTTCAAACCGACAGTAATACGAATGCCATCATGTATACCAAATGCAGCACCAGAACGAACGATATAGCCTTTCTTCATTAATCGTTCGAAAGCCTCATTACCAGGAATACCGAGCTTTAAGAAAATGAAATTTGTTTGAGATGGATAATAGAATACGTTATATTCCTTACAAAATGCATAATACTGATGTAAACCTTCTTCATTCTTTTTCACACATTCTTGTAAAAATGCTTGATCTTCTAAAGCAGCGAGTGCTACAGATTGCGCTACAGTCGATGTATTAAATGGTAACCTTGCTACTTCTAATTGCCCAATTAACTGCTCATTACCAACCGCATACCCAATACGGAAAGCGGCTAAACCGTATGCTTTTGAAAACGTGCGTAAAATCATAAGATTTCCATACTTTTCAAGAAGTGGCAACGTTTGCGGATAGTCTTCCGCCCCCGCATATTCATAATATGCCTCGTCCATAATAACGAGCGCTGACTTAGGAACTGATTCTAAAAATGAAAGTAATTTTTGTTTCTCTACATATGTACCTGTCGGATTATTCGGATTACAAATCCATACGATCTTCGTTTTATCATCTACTTGCTCTAGCATCGCATCTAAATCATGAATGCCATCTTTAAGTGGTACTTCACGAACTTCTGCTCCTTCAATAACAGCATGGTGATGGTATTGCGAGAATGTCGGATTCGCCATTACAACATTTGTTCCTTCGTGTAGTAATGCACGGCTAATCATTTGAATGACTTCATCTAATCCACTACCAAATAGTAGTTGTTCTGCTTTTACACCTAAATGTTCCGCTACTTTTGTCCGAAGTTCAAAGGCATATCCATCTGGATAAAGGGCATATTGGCTCGCTAAAGAAGTTAATGCTTCTGTTACACGCGCTGAGCAACCGAATGGATTTTCGTTCGATGCTAATTTCACAATTTTTGATAATCCATATTCCCTTTTTACTTCTTCAATATTTTTCCCAGGCACATACGCTCTCAAAGTTAACAATTGTTCTTTTACTCTCATTTTTCTTCCCCCAGTCGTTTTATTCAATTCGATTACAATGAGGTTATAATCTCTCACTGCAATCGTTTATCTTAACCGTCACTATTACGAGGACACCTTGAAACAAGCACTCCTTAGCTCTTAAACCATATCCTTTTGAAATGCCTCTAACGCAATATGAACAGTCTCATCTGGAATAGATACGACATTCACTACCCCATATTCCTGCATAAGTACCATATGAATTGCTCCAGCATTCGCTTTCTTATCTTGTTTCATCAACCCGACGAGGCGTTCTACATTCAAATCACTTGGCATTTTTGGATAACCGTACTTTAAAAACCACTGCTTCATCTCTTCATAAGCAAGATTAACCTTATACACTTGCTCACTTAAGAATATAGCAAATAACATTCCAACCGCTACTCCGTCACCGTGAGTAATATTTCCGTATCCTAGTTCTTTTTCAAGAGCATGACCTAACGTATGTCCAAAGTTCAAATGAGCACGTACACCTTTTTCTGTTTCATCTTGTGCTACAATGTTTGCCTTTACAGGAATCGCCTTCGTTAATATGTGGATTAATTTCTCATCACGAAGATCTGCTAATGTTTGCACTTCTTCTTTTAGCCAATGATATAGTTTTACATCACCAATTAGAGCATGTTTTATCACTTCTGCATAACCTGAGCGCCACTCTTTTTCAGGAAGAGACTGTAAAAACGGTGTATGATATACGACTGCTTCTGGTTGATGGAATGCACCTATCATATTTTTACCTAACGGATGATTGATTGCTACTTTCCCACCTACTGCGCTATCGTGAGCTAATAAAGTCGTCGGAACTTGAACAAAGCGAATTCCACGCATAAATGACGCAGCAACAAAACCAGCTAAGTCTCCAATCATCCCGCCTCCAAGTGCGATAATTAAAGAATTTCTATCTAATTTATTTTCAAGAGCTGACGTATGAGCCGCATAGAAATTTTCAAAGGACTTCTCTTTTTCACCACTCGGTACAACGAATGAAAATACTTTTTGCTCTATTTGCAACGCATCTACAACCGTCTGTAAATGTAAAGATGCAACAGCTTCATCTGAAATAATCATGATGTTTGATACAGATGGCTTCATATTTTGAACAATCGTTGTCAAATGTGACAACGATTCTTTCCCTACATATACATCATATTCTTTTGATTTCGTTTGAATATGTATGTTTCCCATTAAAATCCCCTCGCATATTCATTATGTCTCTCAATATTTTCACGAATAAGGTCCATACGATCTAATCCGAATTGTTCTATTAGAGCTGTGGCTAATTCCCAAGCTACAACCGCTTCTGCAACGACACTAGCTGCTGGAACAGCACAACTATCTGAACGTTCAATACTTGCTGTAAAAGGCTCTTTCGTATCAATATCGACACTTTGCAACGGTTTATATAGTGTAGGTATCGGTTTCATCACACCGCGTACAACAATTGGCATTCCAGTCGTCATACCGCCTTCTAAGCCACCCGCGTTATTTGTTCTTCTTGTATATCCATGCTCTTCATTCCACACAATTTCATCATGAACTTCGCTGCCCGGTCTATGCGCTGCTTCAAAACCAATTCCAATCTCAACACCTTTAAAAGCATTAATGCTCATCATTGCGGCTGCTAATTTTGCATCTAGTTTTCGATCATAATGCACATAGCTTCCTACTCCAATCGGCATTCCTTCCACAATTACTTCAACGATGCCACCAATTGAATCACCATTTGATTTCGCATCATCAATTGCTTTTATCATTTGATTACCAGCTTCTTCATCTAAACAACGTACAGGTGATGCTTCTGTAATACTTTTTAATTCTTCAATTGAACGATACGTAGTCTCCTTAGCCTGTACACCACCAATTTCAATTACATGGCCTGCTACTGCAATACCAAGTTCCGCCAACACTTTTTTAGCAACCGCACCAGCAGCAACACGTACTGTCGTTTCGCGAGCCGAAGAACGTTCCAGTACATTTCTCATATCTCTATGACCATATTTAATCGCACCATTTAAATCAGCATGTCCAGGTCTTGGTTTTGTTACTTTCCTTTTCATTTCTTTTTCTTCTTGTTCCGTTAACGGCTCTGCACCCATAATTTTTGTACAATGTGCAAAATCACGGTTTTCGACAACAAGCGCAATTGGAGAACCTAATGTCTCTCCATGTCTAACACCACTTACAATTTGCACTTGATCTGTTTCAATTTGCATGCGTCTACCGCGCCCATATCCCTTTTGCCTTCTAGCTAACTCTTCATTTATATCATCCGCTACTAATGGTAGTCCGGCCGGAACACCTTCTATAATCGTTGTAAGTTGTGGACCATGAGATTCACCAGCTGTAATATATCGCATACGTTATTCCTCTTTTCGTATATGTATTTATCTCGCTATATTAAGCAATAATATTATCTTTCATTACTCTAAAAATATGAAAGAGTTATGAATACATCAGCCATTCGCTTATTCTCCGATAGGCCGTTACTTTACATATCAATATATCATAACAGCTCTAACTTCGTAACTAATAGAAATAAAAAAAGTGCAAGAAGAATACCCCTATTCTCCTTGCACTTTCTACTATTATCACAGTGATTAAAGCGTTTACAAATTATTTCAAAATAATTAGTAAATCCATTCATTCATTAATTTTGAGTAGTCAACTAATTCTTCTTCTTTAAAGAAAATAGCAATCTCGCGCTCTGCACTTTCTAACGAATCAGAACCATGGATAATATTTTTCGCAACAGTTACACCGAAATCTCCACGAATTGTTCCAGGAGCTGCTTCATGTGGTCTTGTTTTACCCATCATGTTACGAGCTGTATCTACTACACCTTCACCTTGCCATACCATTGCAAATACAGGGCCAGATGTAATAAAGTCTACTAATTCACCAAAGAAAGGTTTCTCTGTGTGCTCAGCATAATGTTGTCCAGCAATTTCCGGAGTGACTTGCATTAATTTTGCACCAACTAATTGAAAGCCCTTCTTCTCAAAACGAGCTACAATTTCCCCAATGAAGGCACGTTGTACACCGTCTGGTTTAACCATTAGAAATGTTTTTTCCATAAAAAATCTCTCCACTTCTGAATTATGTATGTAATTGTATATCCCCACACACATATTAACACCCTTATCACAATTGTGCAATAGTTTTGAAATAGAGAGATTATTTTATTTTTTAGAAAAAACACTAAAATTTTCGTTTCCCAATATACTTTGCTACATTTTGTAATGCATACTTTGCTTGTCCACGTGGGAGTGGTTTTATAATTTCTAATGCTTTATGTAAATAACGTTCACTAAACGCAAATGCTTTATCAATAGCATCACTATTTTTTACAGCCTCAATAATTTCTTTCATTTCGTCCGCTGTTGTATTTTCATGTACAGATTTGATTTTCTTACAAAGAACCGGATCTTCCATAGCATATAGAGCAGGAAGCGTAATGTTTCCTTGCAATAAATCACCACCAGCAGGTTTTCCAAGTTTCTCTTCTGTGGAAACGAAGTCTAAAATATCATCAATAATTTGATACGACATCCCTACGAAATAGCCATACCAAAACAGACGACTTACTGTATCACGATTAGCGCCAGCAGCAATTGCTCCTAGTTGGCAACTTGCAGCAATTAATAATGCGGTTTTTCGCTTTATTCTTCTTAAATATGTTCTTAAATTTTGGTCATAGTCATACTTATCTTTAATTTGTTCGATTTCACCTTTACAAACTTCTAAAATGGTATGCGATAGAGCCTGATGTGCCTCTGGAATTTCAATATTCGTTATACATTCAAGAGACTTAGCGAATAAATAGTCCCCTGTATACATGGCAATACGATCTCCCCATTTCGCATTCACAGTTGCACTACCACGTCGTAAAAACGCGGCATCAATAACATCATCGTGAACAAGAGAAGCCATATGAATAAGTTCTAACGCAACAGCTACATGCTTAATTGCGTCTAACTTATAATCTCCAAATTTCCCTGCAAGCAACACAAATACAGGACGAATTCGCTTCCCACCAGCTTCAATAAGTTGTAATGCCGCCTCTTCTACTAATGGCTGTTCAGAAGCAACTGTCTTTTTTAATTCTTTTTCTATCACATTAATATCCGATCGTAAAAAAGAGTACATAAGTTGTAACTTCATATTGTTCACCTTAACCTAAAACTTCTTTTTTCTATTTTGATTCTGGTTTCATACCTAAATGCATCGCTGCTACCCCAAAAGTAAATGGCTTCACTTGCACACGTTCAAGTCCAGCTTTTTCGAACATATTAGCCAATTCTTTCATACCTGGGAATGTACTAGCAGATTCTTGCAGCCATGAATATTCTTTATAACTTTTCGCAAATAACTTTCCAAATAACGGCATGATATATTTAAAGTATAAAATATAACCTTGTCGAAAACCAATCATTGTTGGTTGAGATGTTTCTAAACAAATTACTTTTCCACCCGGTTTTACTACACGCGTCATTTCTTTTAATACGTGCATATAATCCGGTACGTTACGTAAACCAAATCCAATCGTTACATAATCAAATGTGTTATCTTCAAATGGAAGTTCCATTGCATTTCCGTGTAGAAGTTCTACTTGTTTTAATTGTAAAGCCTCTACCTTTTGCTTACCAACAGATAACATATTTTCACTGAAGTCTAAACCAACAACCTTGCCCTGTTCACCCACTGCTTCAGCTAGCGCAATTGTCCAGTCCGCTGTCCCGCAGCAAACATCAAGCGCTTTACTACCTGGTTTTACATCCATAATGCGCATCGTCTCTTTACGCCACGCTTTATGCCTTTGAAAACTAATTACAGAATTCATTACATCGTATTTATCAGAGATTTTCTCAAATACATCATGTACTCTTTCTTCTTTTGATTGTTGCATGCTCGTACCTTCTTCCAATGTAAAATTGCTTATGTCTTCGATTTATCTCTTAACACAGAGTTTATTTCGCTTATATCTGTGTGATTTTCTAAAAATTGATTTTCTTTCTTTCCGAGTTCCATCATCCATCCATTCATAACTGTTTCTGCATCCGCTTTATCGTTCAAAATCTCTTGAACCGCTTGAAAAACAGGTGAATGCTGTTTTTCAACATGTAATTCACATTCTTTTTGGAGACGATTTTTCCCTAATACATATGTTATAAACGATTTCCAATGCGATAAATGAAAATGATCACATGTTTTTTGCAAAAGTGCAGACTCAATCGTTACTACACTTTCCAGTATGTCATCCATCGTTTTATGCGCTTTTTGATATAACATTATTTTGTGTTCATTAATTTCTTTAATTCCTTCAGCAAGCGCACGAATTAAAACAATATCACGATTCATAGATAATAAGTAATAATATAACCCGCTATAATAATCACCAGCAAGCACTGTTAACTGGCGGCGCTTATGCGATTCATTCGCTTCTTCCCCTACTTTATTCGATACTCTTTCATGTGTATCAAGCGCAATTTGCACAAGCATAATCGTCACTACATAATGCTCAATTTGTTTTATATGTAAATTTGCACCTTTTAAAGCACCATATAACAATGCTATTTTCTCTTCATCAATAAATGGTTCTTCAATATAGTTTATAAAATAAGGATGGCGTAATTTCACCATCAATTTCTCTCTTATACCCGCATACCCTCCGTAGATGTCACACACAAAAATCACCCTTGTTTTCTAATTCATAAAACTTATTATAACACATACACTCTATTTTCTATAACCAAAACTTGGCTACTCTTTCCAAACTTCTATCGAACTACATAACATCTTCTATTCTTTTAAGTAGCCTTTCTATTCTCACTCTGCCTTGCTAAAACTATATCATTTATTAAAAAAAAAAAAAAAAAGAAAAGCAGTTTCCCACTTTTCTTTACTTCGTTTTAATAAAAGATAAAATTTCACTACGTGCTGCAGCATCATTTTCTAGTACACCACGTACTGCTGTTGTTACTGTTTTTGCACCTGGCTTTTTCACACCACGCATCGTCATACACATATGTTCCGCTTCTACTACTACCATTACACCATGCGGCTCTAGTACTTCCATAATAGAGTTCGCTACTGTTGATGTAATACGTTCTTGCAGTTGTGGACGACGTGCAATTGTATCTACAGTACGAGCTAATTTACTTAACCCTGTCACTTTTCCGCCTTGCGGAATATATGCAACGTGAGCAACTCCATAGAATGGAACTAAATGATGCTCACACATCGAATAAAACGGTATATCTTTTACTAGTACAAGCTCCTCGTGATCTTCTCCGAACACTTTGTGCAAATGTTCTTTCGGATCTTCATGCATACCTGAGAACACTTCTGCGTACATTTTTGCAACACGCTTTGGTGTATCAAGTACTCCCTCACGATTTGGGTCATCTCCGATTGCCTCTAAAATAAGACGTACTGCATGTTCAATTTGTTCTAAATTAACTTTTGCCATCCGCTAGCCCTCCCGAAAACCTAAAAGTGATACGAACACATTCTAGCATATTTATGTTTTTAAAAGCAAAAAGAAGAGTTTCCTAAAAGGAAACTCTTCTTCCCTGTTAATATGTAAGGATTATTTAACCGCATCTTTTAACGCTTTACCAGGTTTGAATGCAGGTACTTTACTTGCAGCGATTTCAATCTCCTCACCTGTTTGTGGGTTACGACCTTTACGAGCCGCACGCTCACGAACTTCGAAGTTACCGAATCCGATCAGTTGTACTTTATCACCTTGTTTTAAAGCTTCTAAGATAGAATCAAAAACAGCGTCTACTGCTTTTGTTGCGTCCTTTTTAGAAAGGGAACTTGCTTCTGCAACAGCATTGATTAAATCTGTCTTGTTCATGCCATTCACCTCCTCCCAAAGATAAGACTGTATAATGATCATAAAATGAGTCTTACTTTCATTTGTAGGCAATTTTTACAAATTCTATACTACAAAGATGTAGATAAATCATTATCAACGCCTATATTATACGATTCTCCTTTATAATTCAATATTTTTAAGGAAATTGTTACTCTTAAAATGTGAAAATCTGATGAAACTTGACAATTTACAACAATATATTAGATAATGGCTGTTTATTTTCCTATTTTGTATGCGAAAATTTAAAAAATCCCTCTACGATGAGAGGGATTTTTTCTTATAATATAATCGCGATTAATCCGCCAGATCCTTCATTAATAATTCTTTCTAGCGTTTCTTTTAATTTATATCTCGCATTTTCTGGCATTAAAGATAGTTTCGCTTGAATACCTTCCCGAACAATCGAGCTCAGCGAACGTCCAAATATATCAGAATTCCAAATTGATAATGGATCATCTTCAAAATCTTGCATTAAGTAACGAACTAGTTCTTCACTTTGTTTTTCAGTACCAATAATTGGCTCAAACGTGGACTCCACATCAACTTTAATCATGTGAATAGATGGTGCTACCGCTTTTAATTTCACACCAAACCTTGAACCGTGACGAATAATTTCTGGCTCATCTAAGCTCATATCAGCTAACGCAGGCGCCGCTACACCATATCCTGTTTGTTTTACCATACGCAGGGCATCCGCCACTTGATCATATTCTATTTTCGCATGAGATAAATCGAGCATAAGCTTCAATAAATGATCTTTCCCTCGAATTTCTACCCCTACTACTTCTTTTAAAATTTGATCATATAATTCATCTGGTGCATATAGATCAATCTCTGCTACGCCTTGCCCCATATCAATGCCAGCTAGGCTCGCTCGATCAATAAATTCATACTGACTAAACTGCCATACGACACGGTCTACATCACGAAGACGTTTTATATCCTTCACAGTCTCTTGAACGGCTTCTTGATAACTTTGGCGTAACCAATGCCCTTCATTTAGCACCATTACCCAGCTCGGAAGGTTCACATTCACTTCTAAAACAGGGAACTCAAATAACGCCTCTCGAAGTACATTGTATACATCTGTTTCTCTTAAACTTTCAACACTCATCGCAATGACTGGGATATCATATTCTTCAGATAAGCTTTGGCGCAATTGCTCTGTATCTGGATGATACGGCTGTACAGTGTTAATGATCATAATGAAAGGTTTTCCGACTTCTTTTAGCTCATTTACGACGCGTTCTTCTGCCTCTATATAATCTCTTCTTGGAATTTCACCAATCGTTCCATCTGTTGTAATTACAACACCAATTGTTGAATGTTCTTGAATTACTTTCCGTGTTCCGATTTCTGCAGCTTCATGGAATGGAATAGGTTCTTCATACCAAGGAGTATTAATCATGCGCGGGCCATTCTCATCTTCATAGCCTTTTGCTCCTGGAACTGTATATCCGACGCAATCTACTAATCGAATATTCACTTCAAGACCTTCATCTACTTCGATAGAAACCGCTTGGTTTGGAACAAACTTCGGTTCCGTCGTCATGATTGTACGGCCAGCAGCACTTTGAGGTAGTTCATCCTGCGCTCTTTGACGGTCAGACTCATTTTCAATATTAGGAATAACTACAAGTTCCATAAATTTTTTGATGAATGTTGATTTTCCTGTTCGAACAGCTCCTACAACTCCAAAATAAATATCACCGCCTGTGCGTTCCGCAATATCTTTAAAAATATCTACCTTTTCCAAGTGATTCCCTCCCTCAATATTTTTGGGAATAATTCCACGTTTATAGTCAACTAATACCTTCTCTAACGTTGCCTATAATATCTGATATAATATAATGGTATTCTAGAAGTTCGGACAATATATCATATAATTTTGTCCAATTTCATATGACTATTAAAAAAATACCTTTTGTTTGCATCGCAAGTTGTGTAACATAAAAAACCTTTCTTCTAGAACTTATTCACTAAAAGAAAGGTTCATGACTTATGATTTTAAAAAAATTGGTTCTCCATTCTTTACCGTATACGGTAAAGAATACGCAGGTACAAATGGAGAATCTTTCGAAAGTATATTCCGAATATCTTCCCCCTCCTTAAATTGTCCTTCGTTTTTTTTCAGCGCTTCATATAAGTCGATTCTATAATCAACATAAATTTCTCCCTTTTCGTTAATTACAAACGGAAGTCCTTTACCAGAATACGGACTTGTCACTTGCGGTACATCTTTATATCCAAGTTTTTTGAAATCTAATTCATACACACCATCTGAAATTACCTTTTTAAAAGGTGGATATTGATGTTCATCTCGATACATCCTAAGCTTTAATGATAATTGCTGAATTTGTTCAGCCATCCTCACATCAATTAACTTTACTGTCGGGTTTGTTTCAACGTCTATTAATACGTATTGATATACTCCCCCGCTTTCATAGGCATTCCCTGGCGCTTCTTGTATGTAACGCGGAGAAATCTTTTGAAAATCGATTGGATATTTTTGATAAATAGGCGTATTCATATCCCGCGTCTTAATTGGCAATATCCCGTCATTTTGCTCCTTAAATGTCGCAACAGCTTTTTGAACGACCTGCAGCTGATCTTCATAAGGCACAGCATTTTGTTTCATATTTTCTTTTGGATACAGACATCCTGTTAAAATGCTCATACAACAAAATATTAAAATAATATGGACTTTTTTCACTAGCAATCACCTTTTCATACTAATATAACTCGCTCCGTACCATTCCCTTTACTGCTGTACAGGTCCACTAAATACAACAAGAAAAATAACAATTCCTGATACAATCATAAGGGTGTACGCTACCAACGCTGTAATCCCTTTCAAAAATTTATTCTTTATTTTATATCTGCTTAGCAAAATAAAACTTACTGCAAAAAACATAAATCCAATTGCCCCTAAAGCAAACCACATTTTTATTAGCCCTTCCGACATATACACACCCCTTTTTATCAATCTATTTTTATACTATTTTAACAAATTAAAATCTTTAAACAAATACAAAAAAGAACATTTTACTACAAATCGAGAATATGTAGTTTTAATCAATAGGTTTTTCAGCATTTTCCACCAGTCTAGATAAAAATAAAACCGAAGCGAGTGTATCACTCGCTTCGGTTGACCAAATATGCCCAAAACAGCTCTATTCCCATACTTTCATGGCTATCATATGCAATCTACAAACTCTTTGTTTCTCATATTTTATTTTTTAAACATTTTGCTTAACGAGCCAAAATCTGTCGGCATATTATTGTTAATAATCGCTTTTACAATTTGATCCTCTTGTTCTTTCGGCACTTCACGTCCTGCCATAAGAGCCACTTGATGAATCAATTGACGAAGTACAGTCTCATCACGTAAATTCGCATTTTGTACAGATGATGCTAATTTAAAAATATCTTCTTTATTCACTTTCGCTTCTTTTTCAATGTTATTAAAAATGTTGTTATCCATTCTTTTCACCCTCTCCTCAAGTTACTCTTCATCCTATGCAAAAATAAAAAAATGGTGAAAAGACCCAAAAAAATAAAAAGCGACAGAAGTACAATTGTACTTCTGTCGCTTTTCTTTAAAGTAAGTCAGGTATAGCTTCCACTTCATGTTTTCGAACACGCCCCATTAATGAGCCTAC
Source organism: Bacillus cereus group sp. Bc010 (assembly GCF_027716745.1). Classification (NCBI taxonomy): domain Bacteria; kingdom Bacillati; phylum Bacillota; class Bacilli; order Caryophanales; family Bacillaceae; genus Bacillus; species Bacillus cereus group sp. Bc010. The sequence goes on along the minus strand of NZ_JAQFUY010000004.1, from coordinate 108,663 downwards.
TGCATCTTTTACATTATTCCCATTGAATAAGACGTCATATAAAGCAGCTGTAATCGGCATTTCCACTTCCATTTTCTCTGCCAATTCATGCGCAGCTTTCGTTGTTCTTACACCTTCCACAACCATACCCATGCTTTCTAACACTTCTTCTAAAGAGTGTCCTTTTCCAAGCAAATTCCCAGCACGCCAATTTCGGCTATGGACACTTGTACAAGTTACAATTAAGTCCCCCATACCAGTTAGACCAGCAAACGTTAACGGATTTCCACCCATTTTTCTTCCTAAACGAGCAATCTCCGTTAAACCACGCGTCATTAATGCCGCTTTCGCATTATCACCTAATCCAAGACCATCAGTTATCCCAGCAGCTAATGCGATAATATTTTTTAACGCACCACCAAGTTCAACTCCAACGATATCTGGATTTGTGTATACACGGAAATAACTATTCATAAACAAATCTTGTACTTCCTCAGCCGCTTCCATACGCTTTGCTGCAGACGTAACAGTTGTCGCCTGACGTAACCCAACTTCTTCAGCATGACTCGGTCCAGATAGTACAACAACATCTTTAATTAAGTCCTCTGGAATTTCTTCCTCAATCACTTCCGAAATACGTTTTGACGTACCAGGTTCAATTCCTTTACTTGCATGAATCCAAGTAGTCGGACCCGCTACATATTTCTTCATATCTTGTAGTACTTCTCTATACGCTTTCGTTGGTACTACAAGCAGTACTACATTTACATCTACTAATGCTTCTTCTAAAGAAGAGTAGGCTACGATTGTGCTTGGCAATGTAATTCCCGGAAGATATCGACTATTCTCATGTTTTGTATTAATCTCATCCATAAGTTCAGAACGATTTCCCCAAATACGTACATCATGCCCATTGTCAGCTAATACCATCGCTAACGCTGTTCCCCAGCTACCTGCTCCAACTACTGTGATTTTTGTCATAAAATCACATCCTCTCCATTAGTCTCTTGCTCTAGCGATAATGTGAATCGGCGTTCCCACAAAGCCAAATGATTCACGTAAACGATTCTTTAAGAAACGCTCATATGAGAAATGCAATAGTTCTGGATCGTTTACAAACACAACAAATGTTGGTGGTTTTACCGCAACTTGTGTTGCATAGAAAATCTTCAGACGACTACCGTTATGCGTTGGCGTTGGATTCATCGCTACCGCATCCATAATTACATCATTTAATACATTCGTTTGAATACGGATACTATGACTTTCATTTACCTCATCGATAACCGGTATTAGCGTTTGTGTACGTTTTCTCGTTTTCGCAGATAAGAACACAATCGGTGCGTAATCTAAAAATTGGAAATGAGCACGGATGTTTTCTTCAAATGCTTTCATTGTTTTCTCGTCTTTTTTCACTGCGTCCCATTTGTTTACAACGATAACGACAGCTCGCCCTGAATCATGAGCGTATCCAGCGATTTTTTTATCTTGTTCAATAATTCCTTCTTCACCGTCTAAAACGACTAAAACAACGTCAGAACGTTCAATCGCTCTTAGTGCACGAAGTACACTATACTTTTCTGTACTTTCATACACTTTCCCTTTTTTACGCATACCAGCTGTATCGATAATTACATAATCTTTCCCATCTTTACTATATGGTGTATCGACCGCATCACGAGTTGTTCCTGCTACATTACTAACAATTACACGCTCTTGACCAAGAAGAGCATTTACAAGTGATGATTTCCCTACGTTTGGACGGCCAATTAAAGAGAAACGAATTGTATCTTCATCATATCCGTCTTCTTCAATCTTTGGAAAATGCTGTGCAGCTTCGTCTAATAAGTCACCTAATCCTAATCCATGTGTACCTGAAATTGGGAATGGTTCACCAAATCCTAATGCATAGAAATCATAAATATCACTGCGCATTTCCGGATTGTCCACTTTATTTACTGCAAGTACAACCGGTTTATTTGAACGATATAATATTTTCGCAACTTCTTCATCAGCTGCTGTTACACCGTCACGACCATTTGTCATAAAAATGATAACATCCGCTTCATCAATTGCTACTTCAGCTTGTTGACGAATTTGTGTCAAAAATGGCTCGTCTCCAATATCAATTCCACCTGTATCAATAATGTTAAATTCATGATTTAACCATTCTCCAGCGCTATAAATACGATCGCGCGTTACACCTGGAATATCTTCTACGATTGAAACTCTCTCTCCAACAATTCTATTGAAAATAGTAGATTTCCCTACGTTCGGGCGGCCTACTATTGCTATTACTGGTTTCGGCATATACTTTCATCCTTTCAACTTGCTTCTGTTTATTATGTAAAAAACCCTTCTTTGTGCAAGAAGGGATTTGCATTCCAGAATATTTCTCAACGTATCAAAACACCTCACATTATAACACACGTTGCTAATGTTTCACAATAATATATACATTCTCTTGTAAGCGATGCGCAATGCCATCTAGAATTGCCTCTAAATTATTTGCAACAAATTCTAATTCCTCTTTAGATTCACAAGTAAACAGAGGAGCACCACCAGCAAATTTCTCCGGGGTCGTTGTAATAACTGCAAGAATTACACTTTCTAACATCATCTCTTATCTCCCCTTCCTTTCGGAGCTTCCGATGACATATGAACAGCACTTTCTAACGTCGGCACGTTCCCTATAACACCTATTGCTTTCTCCGCATCTTGATCTTGTGGCAAGACAAAGATTCCAACCCTGCCATCCTCTAAATCACGCTTTGCTAACGGTACAAGTGCCGGCGTACCAGAATCTCTATAAATTCCTAAAGCAACAGAAACATCATGTAAAATAGCTTGTCGTTGTCCTAAGTTAGAGATTGTCACCATCGCATCAATTGATTTCGGTCTTAAAATAAAACCCATTCCATACTTCATAATTTCCTCTTGTCTTGCTGGCAATCCAATATTCATAATGTAAATATTATCAATATACAGCCCCGCTCCTTCAAAACGAAGTGGAACATGCTCGATATCAACAAGATCATGCAGCCTCTTACCAGACATTAATTTTTTCGCGATAAAAAATGCGATGATAGCCATAACTACTCCAGCAATCCATGAACGGAACCCTATATAAGCAAACGTCGTTACAAACGACGTTAACATCGCCAAATAGTTGCGACTTTCAAAAACTAATGCAATTCCTTCAATATATGTATTCCCACGCGGTACAAGCTCATAACCATCTAATTGTTGCAATGTATTTCTTTCCATATTACGCACATCACGAAACTGTGTTGCTGCTAACGTAAGAAACGTAATGGCAGAAAAATCTTTTTTCAATATAGACGGAATCGCAATCGCTCCTAAAGCTGCCGCAATTAACCCCATCGCAATATGAATAATTTTCCCGTGGAGCCTCGTCGGATATTGCCGCGTATCTGTCCGGAGCATAAGCACTCTCGTTACTGTCCCTGCTATTACGCCGCATAAAATGGCCGGTGTATATTCAATCATGTATTACCCTCGCCTTTCTTTTACGTGTTTTCCTCTTAAACTGTTCCATGTGTACGGAGACCTTCGCAATCCAAAATAAAATTGCTATGAATAATGTAGAAACAGCAACGATATCAAAAAACGCTAAACTACCGTAATCGTAAGGAAAATGCAGTTTCCGAAAAATAATTGTCACAAACAATTCTCCCTGCAACATTCCTATATAAAGAGAACATAGTCGTAATATGCGATCCTCATGTAATAAAACGGATGCATATACAAGAGCACTACTTAACAAAAACAACCTGTCCACCACAATCCAAATTGGATCATATACTTCTAACAAATGAAAACTTGTATATAACATTGCAATAATAAGTGCCGAAAGTAAGCTATATAATTTTTTCCAAATAGAATAGAGCGTGAGCCCTATAAAAGCTATACCAGAAAGTAAAAGTGCATTTACTGATACCGTGAATGAAGCAATCGTTACATGTAACGGAGAACAAATAATAAAAATCAATATACAGGCGCTTATCTTCCACCGAATAGAGTCCTTTTTCATAAAAAACGTTACGACAATCCACCCTATCCAAGCTACAAAATAAAAAGTACTCCCTTCCATCATTTCACCTCCTATGTTTTCCATTATGGGAACTTTTTATGAAAGTTAATCCACTTTCTTCGCGCATAGTTTTTTCATATAACAGCAACACTTTTAATAAGGAGGTGCTATTCATTATGGGTAAAGATCGTCAAGAACGAAAACTAAGAGAATCACGCCGCGTTGAATCTGACCGTGACCAATCACTACAATATCCGGGTGCAACTGGACTTGATACACCTGAGCAAGCTCGAAAACAGAATCAGCACTAATGAATACAAAAAGACGGTTTCGATATTGTACGAAACCGTCTTTTACATATTTCTTCATAATTTCTATTCATATTGAAATAACATTTCACATACAAATCTTTCTAAACTTTATTTTTATCCATACCTATTTTTCTTAGCAAAATTAAGCCTTCTGCAATAATTCAATGGCACATTATCTACATTTTTCAGTCGCAAATTTTACAAGATACTGTTTATATATAGGAATTATTTCATTTTTCTAGAATATCAATTCTATCCCTCACTTTATATTACTAAAATGAATAGAAAACAAAAAAATCAACCAAACGGTTGATTTTTTATCTCCTACTATAATGCGTCGTATCAATTCCACGCTGCGTTAACCAATGATACGTTTCGCCCTTTACAACAAGAGGTACAGATTGTAACTCTTCTATCGTCTTCGCACCGAGAGCTGTCATAATAAATTTCAAATCTGTATGTAGAAGATCAATTTCATCCACTAACTTCTCGATGCCATCTTGCATTAAAATGCGTAAAAAGTATCCAGCAAAAGCAGTTGTATTCGCCCCTAATGCGATTGCTTTCGCTACGTCAAGCGCTGTTTGTATACCCCCAGATGCAATAAAAGAGAGGTTATTATTTGTAGAGGTTGCTTCAACAATCGAGGTTGCTGTTTGTATGCCCCAGTTATTAAAATAAGAAAGCATTCGCTGTCTTCTTTCATTTTCAACAGCAGCAAAATTCGTACCACCTTGTCCGCCAATATCAATTGCCGTTACACCTATGCTCGCTAACTGTTGCATTGTTTCCTTGCTCATCCCAAATCCAACTTCTTTCACAATGACAGGAACTTTACTATTTAAAACAATTTTCTCAATGCGCCGAAGTACACCAGTAAAGTCACGGTCTCCTTCTGGCATCGTTAACTCTTGTATGACATTTAAATGAATTTGCAATGCATTCGCTTCAATCATATCAACAGCACGCTCTGCCTGTTCGATAGTTGCCTCACTACCTAAATTAGCAAAGAAAATACCATTTGGATTTACCTTTCTGATAATCTTATAAGAAGCTGCCTCACTTTCATCTTTTAACGCCGCCATTTGCGAACCTACAGCCATAGCAAGGTTATGATGTTTCGCTACATATGCTAATTGCTCATTAATATGTAACGTTTTCTCTCCTCCACCACCAGTCATCGCATTGATAAAAATCGGCGAACTTAGTGAAAGTTCGCCGATTTTTGTTTCACATGTTATTGTGTCATAATTTGAATTTGGCAAGCTTTGATGCACAAAATCAATATCATGAAAGCCATGCGTACGAGACTGACCAGTAGAAAGAGCGTATTCAATATGATCTAATTTACGTTTTGCCCTTACCACTTGTACCCCTCTTTATTTCTTTAATTTTTTCAGTTGTTCACCAATAATGTCACTTAATTGGAAAGTAGCAGAATCAGCATTCGGTTCATACTGACTATAATCTTCAGTTACATTATTTTCCTCAAGCGCTTCTTTTATACTTAAAGAAATACGTTTCTCTGCTACATGAACTTCAAGTACTTTCACTTTTACTTCTTGTCCCATTTCCAATACTTCATTTGGATTTTTTACGTGACGATTTGCAATTTGAGATACATGCACAAGACCTTCGACGCCAGGTAAAATTTCAACGAATGCACCAAATGTAACAAGACGTTTTACTATTCCCTCACGAATATCTCCAGCTTTTACTTCACCAGCAATATTTTCCCAAGGTCCTGGTTGAGCTGCTTTAATTGATAAAGAAATACGTTGTGTATCAGCATCCACAGATAACACCTTCACCTTTACCTTTTGACCTTGCTCTAATACTTCAGAAGGTTGCTCTACACGTTCGTGTGAAATTTGTGAAATATGAACTAAACCGTCCACACCTCCAACATTAACGAAAGCACCAAAATCCGTTAGTCGTTGTACTGTTCCTTCCACAACGTCTCCTTCTTTTAATGAAGAAATTGCTTCTTTCTTCTTAGAATCTAGTTCTAATTCTACTACCGCTTTATGCGAAAGAATCACGCGATTTTTTTCACGGTCCAATTCAACAATTTTCACGGCTAATGTTTTCCCTTTATAGTCAGTAAAATCTTCTACATAATGTACTTCTACAAGTGAAGCTGGGATAAAACCACGAACACCAAGGTCCACAACTAATCCACCATTCACGATATCTTTTACGGTAACATCAAATACGTGACCAGAAGTAAATTTCTCTTGTAATTCTACCCATGCTTTTTCTGCATCAACAGCACGTTTAGATAAGACAAGATCATTTTCTTCTAATTTAATAATCTTTAATTCTAGTATTTGATCTAATTCTACAACATCGCTTGCTTTTTCAATATGAACGTTAGCTAATTCACTAATTGGAATTACGCCATCTGTTTTGTATCCAACATTTACAAGCACTTGTTTCTCTTCAACTTTCGTTACAGAACCTGTAACAACGTCACCAACTTGTAATTCTTTTGAATCCATAACTTCTTCATTCATTTTCTCTACCATGGAAATACCTCCCTACAGAATTGACAAAGCATTTTTTATGTATATACGAAATGAAAACAATTGTTTTCATTTGCATGTTTAAGAATTTATCATCACATACGTAAGCTTCATACATTTCACTAGAAAATATATTAAACCTATATAAATAGTATACAGCAAAATCATCTTGAAGAAAGTATGTTTTGAAATATAATAGCGAATATATTCTGAAAGTTTTATCCTTCTTTTATTAACTTCTTACAAATCTGATTATTTGTCAAGGAAAGAGACTCACAATTCACGTATCCTTTACATTTCATAAATAAAAAAAGAAAGGGGCTATGCCCTTTCTTTATTTCGCAAACACTCCTGAAACAATACTCATAATCTTTTGGACAACTTCTTCAATTGATAAAGAAGTTGTATCTAATTCCAATGCATCATCAGCTTTTTTTAGAGGAGAAACTTCACGTTCTGAATCTAATTTATCACGCTGAGCAATTTCTTCTTTTAACTGCTCTAAATTAGAATCGAAGCCTTTATTCATATTTTCTAAATGTCTTCTCTCTGCTCTTTCTTCAACAGAAGCAAGCATAAAGATCTTCACTTCAGCATCTGGTAACACATGTGTACCAATATCACGGCCATCCATTACAACGCCGCCTTTTTCTGCTAACTCTTGTTGACGACGTACCATTTCTTCACGAACAAGGCGATGTTTTGCCACAATTGATACTCGATTCGTCACCTCAGGTGTACGAATGACTTCCGAAACATCTTGTCCATTTAAAAATACAAGTTGTGTATTTTCTCCTTGTTGAAACTCAATTTTCACATTTTTTACAACTTCCATTAACTGCTCTTCATTTTCAATGTCCACTTTTTGCTCAAGGGCTGCATATGTAATTGTACGATACATTGCGCCTGTATCAATATAAACGTAAGAAAGCTTCTTCGCTACAACTTTTGCAACTGTACTTTTTCCAGCAGCTGCTGGACCATCTATAGCAATTGAAATTCGTTTATCCATTGTAACACCTCATTTTTTCACTTATAAAACAAAACGAAAAGCAGGTATTCTCCTGCTTCTTCTCATTTGCTTCACGTCATTAAATCCTCAATTATTGTAGCATAATCCTTCATAGAAGAAAATGAAAACTACCTATTCACCCGTAAGATTTCTGCTTTGTTTTTTACCATGACACCTTCATAATAAACAATTTTAGATAAATATTTCACTGATGACTTATGTATAAATAACAATTGCACAACAGAAAGACAAATGAATTGTATTATTAATATACGAATAAGCATTCTCTCCATCTTTTTCAACGTAATAGCTCCCTCCTATACTGTATTTGCACATTTCGTTTCGTAATTTTATACATCGTACATATAGCATTTCATTTTATTGTCATTTTCGAGGCATACTTTTATACATTTCCATTGTCGAATTTACTCAAAACATGTTATGTTCTAAATGTATTTTTTTACTTGAAAGGGGTATAAGCATTGAAAAGAATCCTAGTTTTACACACAGGTGGAACAATTGCAATGGAGGAAGATAAAGAAACTGGGGTCGTACAACCAGGTGAAAAAAATCCTCTTTTAAAATTCATTCCGGATTTAGAAGGCGATGTTGATTTAATCGTTGAAGATGTGTTTCATCTACCATCTCCTCATATGACACCGAGCGAAATGTTACAATTACAAGTCATCATTGATGAAAGAGTAAAACAAGACAACATTCATGGCGTAGTCATTACGCATGGTACGGATACATTAGAAGAAACAGCCTATTTCTTAGATTTAACAGTACAAGCAACTATTCCGATCGTTGTAACAGGCGCAATGCGCTCTAGCAATGAATTAGGTGCTGATGGTCTATATAACTTCTTATCAGCTGTAAAAGTCGCTAGCAGTAGTGAAGCTGCCGAAAAAGGCGTTTTAGTCGTATTAAACGACGAAATTCATTGTGCTACAAACGTAACGAAAACACATACAAGTAATGTAGCAACATTCCAAAGTCCACAGTATGGACCAATTGGTATGGTAACAAAACGTGGTGTTGTATTCCACCATGCTTTAGTACATCACGAAACATATTCAGTAAATAAGGTTTCTAAAAATGTAGTCGTTCTAAAAGCGTACGCTGGTATGGACGATACATTGTTAGCAGCAATTGAAAATCTTCCGGTAGACGGGATTGTTATTGAAGCGCTTGGACAAGGTAATTTACCTCCAAGAACACTTCCTAGTCTAGAGCGACTAATAAATAAAGGAATTCCTGTCGTATTAGTTTCTCGCTGTTTCAATGGCATCGTTCAAGATGTATATTCATATGAAGGTGGCGGCAAACAATTAAAAGATATGGGTATTGTATTCACATACGGTTTAAACGCTCAAAAAGCACGTATTAAATTATTAGTTGCATTAGAGAATACAACTTCTCATGAAGCAATCCAAAACATGTTTATGCACGATTAAAAAAGAAGCTGTCGAAGTTTATTTCGACAGCTTCTTTTTATATTTCTCTTGTTGCAATGGTTTGCGCAATCGCATCCCCATGAAATCGACCGTTCTCAATAAATATTTCATTTGCATTATTTCCAGCAGCAATTACACCTGCAATGAAAATATTTTCAGCGTTCGTTTCCATCGTATCCTGTGCATAAATTGGACGTCCTGTCTCTTCATCAATCCGAACACCCATCTTTGTTAAGAAACTATGATCAGGATGGTAACCAGTCATCGCAAATACAAAATCATTTTGGATTGTATATGCTTCGCCATCAACTGTATACGTTAATGTATGTTCAGTAATTTCTTTCACATGAGCTCCGAAATGCATGTCAATTGTACCATTTCGGACTAACGCCTCAAACTCTGGCAAAATCCACGGCTTTATACTTGGTGAATACTCACTTCCGCGATATAAAACCGTTACACGCGCACCAGCTTTCACAAGCTCTAAAGCGGCATCTACACTCGAGTTTTTCCCACCTATAACGACTACATCTCGATCAAAATAAGGATGTCCTTCTTTAAAATAGTGAGCTACCTTCTTCAATTCCTCACCAGGAACATTCATATAATTTGGATTGTCATAATATCCAGTTGCTACTACAATATATTTCGCTATATATACTTCTTTACTTCCGTCACGCTTTGTCGTCTCAACCTGAAAAGCTTCTCCATCTTTTTGAACGTTCTCCACTCGTTCAAAAGCATTTACACGTACAGATTTACGTTTTACTACTTCGCGATAATACGCAAGCGCTTGATTTCGAACAGGCTTACGATTTTCTGTAATAAAAGCTACATCACCAATTTCTAATTTTTCACTAGAGGAGAAAAATGTTTGATGAGTTGGATAATTATAAATTGCATTTACAATGTTTCCTTTTTCAATTACTAACGGATTTATCCCTACCTTTTGCAACGAAATTGCTGCTGCTAATCCGCACGGACCGCCTCCAATTATAATAGCTGTTTCTTTCTGCATACTCGGTTCACTCCTAGTCTTCTACCAATACACTATTTATAAAAACAAGAAAAAACCTACTTACAGCAGTAGGCACCTATCTTTATTGTATTCATTTTTCATATATTTGTCATCTAAACGAAACGTACATCCGATAGACATCTGCTAAAAACTGCTGAAATTTAATACCTTGTTTCCCTAATACATTTTCAGGATCAATCTTTCTAGCTGGGTCAAGTGTTTTATGTGATACGATATCTTTTTTCGGATTCAAGCCGAAGTTTTGACATAAATACGCATGATACCACGTAAAACGGGTATATGCTTCCCAAAAGTTAACATCACCGCCATAACAAAGCTCCACTCCAATGGCAGCCTTATTGGCATCATATCCATATAAGTCATTATCTGTCGGCACACCATATCGAACATGGTAGGCAACTTCATTTATAGGAATAATTTCTAATATCGTTTTGTCATCTATAAATGTATGTGCCGAAGCTTTCGGCTGTATTTCATTAAAATAATCCCGATTCCCAATCGCATTGCTACCAGGATTCCCCGTATCATGACTTACAATAAACCTTACTTTAGAAAGAGGAATACCCGGTCGTGAACTTCCATATCCAATATAGTTACGCTCTATAGGAAACATCGCCATTACTACCAACTCCCGCTTCAGAAGATTACCTTACTTCTTTATATATGTATTCGGTAGCAATGTCCTTATAGCATATTTCTTACGCAAAGAGAAAATCGAAAATATTTGATGTGAACACCATAAATAATAAAATACTTACAGCAACTCCATAAAAACCGTAAAACCAAACACAATCTTCTTTCGTATCTAAACCGAAAAATTTATTTACTGATTGTAATAATGTGCCGCGCTTACTTTGTTTGTTTCTTAATACTTCCACTCGTTCTACAACATCTGCTGGCATCATAAATCTTTGGTCTACTGTCATTTTCATCATTTATCTCTCCTTAAAATCATTTCCGTTTTGTTTATCTAAGGAGAGTATAGCACGTTTGTTCGTGTAGAACAAGCGTTCTTTTTGTTTTTATTTTATTTTTCAACAAACCAATTAATAATTACCAATATAAAAGCGATAATCGGCCCTACTACAACCGCACCAAATATTAAAAATAATAATCCTTCTCCGAACACCCGAGCGGTACTTGCTTTTCGATCTTGCTTCGTTTTTACGAGTTCTCCCTCTAACCTCTTAACCTTTTCTTCTAATTGTTCTACTCGTTCCATCATTTCATCTCCCATTTACAACACCTCACTCTAATACTTCAACAAAAAAAACGTGATTCCCTCGAAAGGAATCACGTTTTCTCACAATATAATATTATACCCAACCTCTGAAGCGACTTGCTTCAGCCATTTTACGAACACCGACCATATACGCTGCTAAGCGCATGTTCACTTTACGAACTTGTGCTGTTTCATAAATAGAATCAAATGATCTTACCATTACTTTTTCTAAACGTTGTTCTACTTCTTCTTCAGTCCAGTAGTAACCTTGGTTATTTTGTACCCACTCAAAGTAAGATACTGTTACCCCACCAGCACTCGCTAATACGTCTGGAACAAGTAAAATTCCGCGATCTGTTAAAATTTTAGTTGCTTCTAATGTTGTTGGACCATTTGCAGCTTCAACAACAATTTTCGCTTTAATATCATTAGCATTTTCTTCTGTAATTTGATTCTCAATTGCAGCTGGAACTAAAATGTCACAATCAAGTTCTAACAATTCTTTGTTTGAAATTGTATTATTAAATAGTTTTGTTACTGTACCGAAGCTATCACGACGGTCTAATAAATAATCAATATCTAATCCATTTGGATCATGCAATGCGCCGTAAGCATCTGAGATTGCAATAACTTTTGCACCTGCATCATGCATAAATTTAGCTAAGAAGCTACCAGCATTACCGAATCCTTGAACAACAACGCGCGCACCTTTAATATCAATGTCGCGTTTTTTTGCAGCTTCGCGAATACAAATTGTAACACCTTTCGCTGTTGCTGTTTCACGTCCATGTGATCCACCTAATACAAGTGGCTTACCTGTAATAAATCCTGGCGAGTTAAATTCATCAATACGGCTATACTCATCCATCATCCATGCCATAATTTGAGAGTTTGTGAATACATCTGGAGCTGGAATATCTTTCGTCGGCCCTACGATTTGACTAATTGCTCGTACATAACCGCGGCTTAATCTTTCTAACTCACGGAATGACATTTCACGTGGGTCACAGATAATTCCACCTTTACCTCCGCCATATGGTAAGTCGACAATACCACATTTTAAACTCATCCAAATTGAAAGTGCTTTCACTTCGTTTTCTGTTACATTCGGATGGAAGCGAATTCCACCTTTCGTTGGACCAACAGCATCATTATGTTGTGCACGATATCCTGTAAATATTTTAACAGTCCCGTCATCCATACGAACTGGTATTTTCACTGTCATCATACGAACTGGTTCTTTTAATAATTCATATACTTCGTTTGGATAACCCAATTTTTCTAACGCTTCACTGATAACAATTTGTGTTGAATTCAATAGTTCAAAATGTTGTTCCCTTTGTTGTTGTGTTTTTGTTTGAGTTCCCTTTTCGGCTACCATAGTAAGTAAACCCCCTGTAATTTCACTTGTTTAGTAAACCTTCATTGCCTAGTATACACCGTTAAATTTGGAATGCAATAGAAAACGCTAACAAATATATACAAAGTATTTTCTGTTGCAAGCGTTTTCACTATCATTATAGTCCTTTTATTACTTTTAGAAAAGTAAAATACTTAAATATTTAAATATTTTTTATTTTATTCATGTACAGCACTTTGAAAAGATACATTTAAGTACAATAAAAAAAAAACCTTAGGTTATATTAGCTAAGGTTTTGTTTTTTCACAAAGTAATTGTGTATTTGTTCAATTGCTTGAGAAGCCATTAATTCTTTACCATACTCCATTAGACGATAAATAGTTGCTGTAGACGGATTACCATATTCCGCTAAAATAGCTATAAAATCTGCCTTCAGTAATTGAATTTGCTCCTCTTCTTCCATCCAAAGATAGAAACGCCCATCCCACGTATATAATTTTCCGCCAGTTACATCAAGGTTATATAAACGATTCGACAGGTTAATTACGTCATCTAGTGTAGCAAATTCATAAAGGATATGCTCGCTTTCATCTAGAGTCACTTGCATTTCAATAAACTCGTCACGGAACTCATCATCTGTATCCGCTTCTTGATGTTCTTTCGTTACAATTACGACCATTCCTTGCGCTTGTAGAGAAAATACTTCAACTGCAATCGGACCATCCGCTTCAAATCCTAATTCTTTATTTGCTTCTTGCATCATATCACGAAATAATTGCTGTACTTTCGGTGCATTTCTCCACAAATCTTCTTTCGTTAATCCTCTTTCAGATAAATCATCAAATGTTAAGAAAATTTTTATCTTATTGTAATTTAATCGTTCCAGCCTCATATCATACCCTCCCTACGCAACCAATGAATATAATTTTTATTATATGAAATAGAAAATAGATGGTTCTTTTCGAACAACTATTCTAACATGTTTAACCAATTATCCCATTCTTCTTTCGTATCACCAATTAGGCTTGTTTGAATGTTCAACTGATCTCGAGCACCTATTTCTCCTATAATCCCAACAGAAAGGTTCTCATTTTTTTCTTGCAAAAAATCCACATAGCTCATTACGTTCTTCCGTTCTCGTCCGTCATCAAAAGAGATTACTACATATTTAGGTCTTATTTGCTCAACAGCTAACGAAATACTATCTTCCGCTACGCTTGCCCGAATATATATCACATCATATCCTTTTAATCGTAAATACGTTGAGAAAACAAACCCTTTCAACATATTACTTTCTAACACGACAACTTTGTGTATAGAAGAAAACGATGATGCATTATGATATACCATCCCTAGACGCGTTTGTAAAAATGATACGACATATTGGAATTGCACCATTGTAACTTCATTGTTATTTTTTAACGTTAACAATTTATTTGACACTTGAAGAACAATACTTGCTATAACTTTTTCTGTTGCATAAATACTAAAAGCCTCGTTTAACAATGCAGAAGTTGTAATTTCATCAAATTTTAACAAAGCTTGTAGTATATCGTCCACTAAAACAACTTCTCTATCGTAATGTATTTCATTTTGAACATTATTCTGCAAACGATTCCCTTCTAATAATTGAACTGCTTGTCCAATCATCATGCCGGAAGAAACCTTGTCCATTAACCATTTTAAAATTTGAATATGCTCTTCTGTATATAATCGATGCCCCGCATGATTCCGCTTTGGGGCAATCATTTGATATCGTCTTTCCCATGCACGAAGCGTACTTGGTTGAATTCCAATTATATTCGAAACAGCTTTTATATTATATTTTCCGTTTAGAGTTGGCATCATTTCCCTCCGCATAACGTAATAATATGTGTTTGAGCAGGTGCTCGGAAGCGAAGTGGAACCAACGTTGTTCCATACCCATTACTAACAAAAAGAGTCATATTTGAATGCTTATATACGCCACCTTTTAAATATTTTTTAGATGGGAATAATCGAATCTGTCCTCCATGTGTATGTCCACTTAACACAAGTGAAATTTGTTCTTTTCCAGACATTTTATTTATTATATCAGGGTTGTGGCTAATTAATATGCGAAAACCATCTTCCTTACAATCAGCCAACGCTAAATCTAAACGATCACGTTTCAAACCAACATCATCTACACCGAGCAAACAAATTTTCTCTCCTAATTCAGACTCAAATACAACTCTTGTATTATCTAAAACTTTCACATTATTTTCTAATAATAAAGCATCCAATTCATGATATTCAATCTCATAATCATTATTTCCCCATACAAAATATACAGGAGCTATCGCTCTTAACTTTTGTATATTTGCAGAGATTTTCGATAAAGGGACACCTTTTTCCGCTAAATCACCACCAATAATTACAAGATCTACTTTTCCTTTTACTTGTTCAATTAACGAATTCGAAATGCCCCTTCTATGAATATCTGATATAAAGAATATATTTACTTTTTGAAAACTTTTCGGAAATTCTTCAAATATTAAAGTATGTTCTAGCACCGTATTACGCGTTGCTTCCGTATACATTACAAGAAGAAATATAATACCAATACAAACGAGAGTACTTAATAAGATAATCCATATCATATATTTTTTACTCCCTTCCTCATAAAGATAATCCCCAGTTTTTATAGTAAGTATTTTACTAACTCTCTCGCTTTGTGGACTTATCTTTTATCGGAATTTTTAATTCTTGACCTACATTCACTTCATCTTTTTGTAAATCATTATACTTTTTAATCACTTCGATCCCAGTTTCATCTGAAAAATATTGCTTCGCTATACTTTCTAAGGTTTCTCCCTCTTTCACCGTATGTGTGACAACTTTCTCAGATGATGCCTCGGACTGAGATTTAGCTGAATCAAAGAAAATGACCTCAAATGCACTTTTTCCAGCGTTATTACCATCACTTTTCACCTGAATATATTTATCCGTATACCATAAAATACTAATTGGTAGTAATATGAATAGAAATGTTAAAACTCGGACGAAAATATGATTCATTTTAAACTTTTGTTTTTTCTCTTTATTTCTATGAATTTCACTACGCGGCGGTAAACCTTCTTTTTCTTCCACTCGCTCAACTTCTAATTCCTCTTCAAAATCAGGAATTCGTCTTCTCATGTTGTTCACCACCACCTTCCATTTATTTTCTTAATTGGAGCCCCATTATAAAATCAACAAGAAAGTGTGCAAAGATTGTTATAAACAAATTTCCTGTCCATTCAAATACATAGCCAAAAACAAAACTAATGAAACAGACGAAACAAAACAAAAATGGCTTTTTTATATACCGAATATGTAATACTGCAAATACGAAACTCGCTATTACAATTCCAAAGTGCGTCTGCACTACACCTCTAAATAAAAATTCTTCTGCAAAGCCGATAATGAATGTAATAACAAGTAGATGCATAACTGACATCCCTTGAAACATCCTATCATTAATACCACCATCATCAAACCAAGACTCTGGAAATACTCGCATTGCAACATAATCTAATAACACAATACCAATCGCTAACAAGCCACCTATTATAAGTATAGACACCGGTTCCCATTTCCACAGACTATACACCGACTTTATATCTCGGAATAGTATATATGCTAGTAAACAACCGATACCGATAATAATGAACTGTGTGATATACAGATTCAACCTTATTTCTTTCGGACTCATATTTTCAATATTATGCCTTTGAATGTTCATCATTCCCCCATCTTTTCTAGACCGAAAAGCTTTTGTAACTCTGTTTCCCAATTATAGTCGAAATCCGATTGTTGCGCTTGTCTTTTTTTATAATCTGTTTTTGTAATATGACAATAGTCGCAGCAATTCTTTAACTCGCCCTCTTTTCTGTAACCGAACTGTCGCAGCAAATATTCACGTCTACATTCTTTCACTTGTATCCATGATTTCATGTTTTCTAGCTCACTATATTTATTACGTAGCCTGATTTCTACTTCAGCTATTAATCTTGTCATAATTTCATCTGACAAGCTCTCTAATATTAATTTTCTCTGTTGTATGATTCCAAGCTTTTCAAGATGATAGCGGATGAAACGCCAATATTGTTCATTAAATCTTGCTGCATTATAACAAATTTCTTCTACCTCTTCTATTGGTAATTCTTTCGTTTGAAACATTCTTTCCTGCAGTAAAGAAAATAAAAATTGTATTTGTGACTGGCTTGGCAATTCATCTTCAATGATTGAAATTGGTAAATCGTGATCTAACGGACTGCATAGTAAAATAGCTATACTAGGTTCACCATCTCTTCCAGCTCTTCCGATTTCTTGTAAATAAGAAGCTATATTAGTCGGATAGTGGAAATGAATAATATATCTCGTATTTGATTTATTTACTCCCATACCAAAAGCACTTGTACATATTACAAGCTGCAACTGGTCATTCATAAACTGCTGTTGAATTAACATGCGCTCTTCATGTTCCATACCACCATGATAGAAAGCGACACCAGTAACGCCTTTTCCTCTTAAATATTCCGTTAAACGTTCTGTCCATGCTCTGCTTGAACAATATACAATCCCCGGCCCTTGTAAATACATCACCTGTTCCAAAAGCGCCTCTTTCTTCTCTTCTATCGTCTCCACAAATTGTACTTCCATTGCTATATTTGGACGGTCAATAGAATACACATGCTGCGTCACATTCTCCAAATTCAAACTCTCTGCTATATCTCGGAGTACATCTTTCGTCGCTGTTGCAGTTAATGCTAGTACCGTAGGAGACCCGATATTTTCAATAACTACATTTAGTTTTTTATAATCTGGTCTAAAATCATAACCCCATTGCGAAATACAATGAGCTTCATCCACAACAAATAATGAAATATGAACTTTCTTCAATTCTCTTATTAACAATTCCGACTGCAACATCTCAGGTGAAACAAAAATAAATTTATAGGAAGCTAACCTTTTCATTGCTTCTCTTTTTTCATGTAATGTCCGAAAACTATTAAATGCTATCACTCGGTTTTTCACAACATATTTTAATTGTGTAACCTGATCTTCCATCAAAGATAATAATGGTGATACAACAAGTACTGTCCCTTCTTGCATGAGCCCTGGAAGTTGATAGCACATAGACTTCCCTCTTCCGGTCGGAAGCATCGCTATAACATCTTTTCCTTCCAATAAATCTGTAATTACCCCTTTTTGACCTGGACGAAATTCAGAATATCCAAACCACCTATATAAATATTCCTCAAGTTTCATTTATACCCTCCATCCGCGCCAATACAAGACGAACTTCAAAATAAGAGATACCCTCTCCAACAGCTTGTTTCAACTCACGCAACTTACGTGTTTGTAATGCATCAATTACTTCTGTTACTTTATCTATTTTGTCTTTTCCCATAAACATCTCGATAGAAAAATCTCTTTCACGCAAAGCAATTTCAACAAAATGATCTTCTATCGTTGCAACCTTTAGATTTCTAATTGTCGCTATTTCTTCTAATGAGCGCCCTTGTCTCCAAAAATTATATGTTTTTTTCGTTGATAAACTAAATAATTCAGCTCTCTCATTTGGATAAGAGATAATCTCAGCTAATAACGGAAATTCATTTTCTTTATCGCGAACTTCTTGTATAAGGAAATGAATTGTACCCCAAAATAAGAAATATACCCTGAAAATATCTCGTTTCGTAATTTCCGCTAACTGCTGCAATGTACAACCGATACGTTCATATCCTGTTAATCTATATGTTACAATCGTCGCTTCTATCACATCACATTTCCCTAAAAGATTATGTATTTCTTTCCATAATCTTTTCGCCAATTCACTTCGCCTATACGGCATACCTGTTAAAAATCGCTTCACCCACACCATTATTTCTGTATCTTGTTGAATAGGAATAAACTTCGTATTATTCTGTTGTAAATTAGATACAGTTTGAATAATTAAAGATAATCTTTTCCAAAACGTTTCACCTAATTCACCATAGTGCAAACCATGCAAATGGGCTGGAAAAGCATACCCTTCCTCCCATGTATGTAACTGCATTTTACCTTTAGGTGTTAACAAATATGTATTTTCATGTATTTCTTGAATCAAATCTGCTTGCAACAACTTTGCAACTTCACGATCATATTCATTTCTATTTAACGATTTATATATTCCAAACAAAAAAGAAATTCGGAACATATTTCCATCTTGTAACGTTTGCGAAGAACGTTTTCCCTTTAATAAATAATAAATAGAAGAAACGGTTCTTTCACCATTCAATTGTTTTAAACAATACAATACAGTATATTGTAGTTGCATTACCGCTTCCACCTTTCAATCTAACTTAATTACTTTTGATATGATTGCGCCATCTACCGTTACTCATTAAACTTATCATATGGGCAATATATACTTGTATATATTATATTGTACCAAACGAAATAACATTTACGTATTTTGAAAATCTTATGACATAATGCAAAAATTAGTTGACACTCTAATTGATAAGGATTATCATTATAATTTTATGTTGAAAAGTTTTAAAAACCGTTTTACAATAAGGTTATAATTTTTATGGCGAGCTTTTCACATACATATTATCAGGAGGGAAAAAAGATGGCAAAATATACAATCGTTGATAAAGATACTTGTATTGCATGTGGTGCTTGTGGCGCTGCTGCACCAGACATTTATGACTATGATGATGAAGGTATTGCATTCGTAACATTAGACGATAACCAAGGTATCGTTGAAATTCCAGATGTATTACTTGAAGATATGATGGATGCATTCGAAGGTTGTCCAACTGACTCAATTAAAGTTGCTGACGAATCATTCGACGGCGATGCTTTAAAATTCGAATAGTCTTTTATTAACTTCAAAAAATACCCCTCATTCATTTGAGGGGTATTTTTTGTTTTCTATTTTCAGTCTCCTTAATAAAAAACCATTAGTAGTTGTATACTACTAATGGTTTTATTTTATATTTATGCATTTTTCATTTTTGCAAATACCCATACTTTCAGGCGTGAGAATAACGCTACAAATACAATTGTTACAACAATTCCTTTAATCAAATTAAATGGTAAGATTGCCGTTACAACCGTTGTTTTTATCGCTTCGCTAGACATAGCTGGTGAATTTAAAAACCAAGTGTAAGCTGGGAATATGATGATGTAATTTAATACACTCATAATGAGCGCCATTGTAATTGTCCCTAGCATTAATCCTGTCGTTAAACTCTTAACAGTACGATACTTCCTAAATAAGAAAGTTGCTGGTCCAATAAATAAACATCCTGCAATAAAGTTAGCAATTTCTCCAACTGGTACTCCCGTTAAACTCCCTTGAATCCCGTAATGTAAAATATTCTTTATCGCTTCTACAATTACCCCTGCAACTGGCCCAAAAATAATCGCAGCGATTAGAGCTGGCACATCACTAAAATCAATTTTTAAAAATGGCGGAAGCCCTGGGAATGGGAAATCCAACATCATCAGTAAATATGCAATACTACTTAGCATTGCTACACTCACCATCTGCACTACACTGTTTTTTTGTTTCATCTTTCTCTCTCCTTTTCCATCGATCATCTCATGGAAAGTGGAAAGGTTCTGCTATGCCTACTTTTTCATAGAACGAAAAAACCCTTTGTGTTTTACACAAAGGGAGAATTTAAGGCACATCAAACAGACGTTCAAATACCTATCTTTTTTGAACGCTTGAACCTCCATCTTCTCCCATCCAGACTGTACTGTCGGCTTTGGAATCACACCAAATCCTGCCTTAACGGCTCGCGGGCTTAGAACAAAATCACATATAGTTCATCACCGCCGGTCGGGATTTTCACCCTGCCCCGAAGATAGACCGATATTCTATTTTCTACTTCATTATACAACAACATGATCGTATTGTGAACAAAAAAATCAATAACTTATTAAAAATAAGTTATTGATTTTACATAATCAAAATCATTCATTATATTTTACAATACACTCCATATTTTTTAGTATTCGGCATTTCTCCTATGAATCCCCTAGTCATATATAATTAAAAGTGATAAGATGTTGAATTGTTAAGATAAGAACATTTTCTGGATTATGGAGGAAATGTCATGAAGAAAGAAAAGAGACACTCTATTCGAGAAACAATGAAAAAAAACTTAAGGAAAGAATACTTTTACTTAAAAAAAGAATTACTTTTCTACTGTCCAATTGATTTAGGCACATTCTCAAGCGAGACATACTATGCTGCTTTCGATGAAGATGGCATCAGTATTTATCAGTATGATAAAAATTCAGAAAGTAAATTAAAATTATGTGAGCGTCATCCATGGAAGAGTTGGAATAAAGTAAAGGTTGATCATTATTTGACAACTTCACAATTTATTTTTCAAGGTGAGCGAAACTGGATATTATCCCTTTTCCAAAAAGGAAAAGAAGCTCAAAAAATAATAGAAGAGCATACACCTTTACAAATTGAAGTTGTTTCCCGCTCTTTCTTAAAAAAGCTTCCTGGTTTCCGTTCTAATGCACCGTTGAATAAATACATCGGCAGCATTTGCTATACTGCACTCATTGCATTTTTATTAAAATGGATGATTCCATTTCAAGGACCACAAATCGCCCTGTACTCTATTTCAATCGGTTGTATGCTTCTTGGTTTACTTTGTTTGACAATTGGTTTAATTGAACCGACTATTGTACTATTTCGAACAAACGAAAAAACAAGAGCGAAAGTATTTTACTTATATAGCTACTTAGCTATTTCTGGATTTATATGTGTCTTTATTTTTTGGTAAAAAAGAGCTAGCTTTAACTAGCTCTTTTTTTACTTTACATATAATTGTTGATTTGGATAAATCAGCTCTTGTTGCAACCCATTTTTTTCTTGAATTTCCTTAACTGACATTCTAAATTTCCGCGCAATGCTAACTAGAGTGTCGCCTTTTTGGACGACGTATAACGATGAAGAAACTGCTTCATTTCTTTGTTCATGTAAAACAAGCAATGGATTCATCGCATTCTTTTTTGCCATCGTCCATCTTCCTTGATGAACTTCTAAATGTAAGTGTGCACCTCGGGATTCTCCTGTATTTCCTACTTCTCCAATTATTTCTCCTTTTGAAATATAATCCCCTTGAACTACATATCTCTTATTTAAATGTGCATACACAGCCTCATATTCTCCATGTTTAATAAAAACAACGTTTCCATAACTACTTGAATAATAAGACTTTGTTACCTTACCTTCTTGAATAGCTGACACAGGCGCGCCGATCGGTGCCGCTATATCTATACCGTAGTGTTTTCCGTGCCTTGTTCCAAAATAATCACTTATCTGTCCTTCAACAGGCCATGCCCATTGATTTCCCTCTGCGTACACATGTAATTGAGATAAAAATAGTACTGTCAATAACATGACGCCATATTTTAAAGCTTTCATATACATCCTCCGTTTTCTAATTACGACCATACCTTCTCTATTTTGGTATATTACAGAAAAAACTATACAAAAAAAGAAAGTGAATCACTCCACTTCCTTCTCTTTCTTATCACGAAAAACGATTGCACTGCGATTATACTCTACATCTTTTACTTGTAATCGAGCGTTTATTACTCTAGCTACTGCAAATAAATAATCAGATAATCTATTTACATACTTTAGAACAACTTCATTTATTTCTCCTTCTTTTTGCAGGGACACGATACATCGTTCTGCTCGCCTTACAACTGTACGTGCAATATGAATAGCAGCTGCCGATTCGCTTCCACCTGGTAAAATAAACCGTTCTAGCGGCGGTGCTTCTTCTATATACGAATCGATCCTACTTTCTAAGTTTTCGACCATTTCAATTTTTACTTTATAAGGAATTTTCTCGCCTACTATCGCCAAGTCTCCCCCGCAATCAAATAGTTCATGTTGAATATTTTCAAGTTCATTATAAATATCTCCGAAAGACCTGCCTTGTAGTTTAGTCATCGCATATCCAATATGAGAATTCGCCTCATCTATTGTGCCATATGCTTCAACTCGGATATTATCTTTATCCACTCTGCCGCCTATTACACTTGTTGTCCCTTTATCTCCTGTTTTTGTATATAATTTCATCGCTTTACGACACCCCTCTCATCATTCTTCATTCGACTAAGTTAGAAAAAAAGTTCTACTATTATTTATTTAATTGATTTTACAAAAAAATAAACAACAGTAGAACTTTATTCATTATCAACTTTTAAAACGTATATTTAAATTATACGATTCGGTAAATATACAGAGAATGTAGTTCCCTCTCCAACAACACTTGAAACAGCAATTTTCCCATCATGGCCTTGCACAATATTTTTTGCAATCGCAAGCCCGAGTCCTGTTCCACCTTTTTTTCCACGTGTTCTTGCTTTATCAGCTTTATAGAAACGATCAAATAAAAATGGAATATCTTCTTCTGGAATACCAGCGCCCGAATCTTGTACTTCAAAAATAAGACCATTATTTTTCGTATCAATTACAAGCGTTACATGTCCACCTGCGTTCGTATGACGTATTGCGTTATCAATTAAATTCGTCAATACTTGTTCCATACGATCTGCATCAAACGGGTATTGCTCAATTGGATTTTTGAAATCAACCGTTAACGCGACTTCTTTATCCTTTGCAATTCCTTGGAATTTACGACCTATTTTTTCAACGAAAGGATGAATATCAACTTCACCTATATGTAACTCTACATTACCACTTTCCATACGCGCTAAATCTAACAATTCATTTACAAGTTTCCCTAAACGAACGGATTCATCATAAATGATTTGAACAAACTCGTTAATTTCTTCTTTTGTTTGCACAATATCATCTAAAATTGCTTCACTATACCCTTGGAGCATGACCATCGGTGTACGAAGTTCATGTGATACGTTCGCAATAAAGTCTTGGCGCATTTTCTCAAGACGGCGTTCTTCCGTCATATCACGCAATACAGCTACAGCCCCACGAATTTTCGTTTGATTGTAAAGCGGCGTCATAAGAACTACATAGTTACCTTTTTGTAAATTAATTTCAACCACTTGTTGTTGTTCGCTTTCTACAACGAGATGGAATAGTTCAACAAGTTCAGAAGGTAGTTTTTTACTGAGCTCTATCTCTTTTTCTTCTTGCCAAACTTGTAAGAAATGTTCAGCGGGCGGATTGATTACAACGACTTCACCCTCTTGATTTAATGTAATAACCCCATCTGCCATACTACTTAAAATACTAGCTAACTGTTCTTTCTCTTGCTGCAGGGCATTCATATTAAACTTCAACTGTTTCCCCATTTGATTTAAGGCTGTTGCAAGCTCACCAATCTCATCTTGGGATACCATAGGAGCTTTTGCATCAAACTTCCCACGCGATACCTCAAAAGCAACCTCACGCATTTTACGAAGCGGTGCTGTAATTCGAGTAGATAAGAAGAATGCAAAGAAAGTTGTTAATATAATCGCAATCCCTGCTGATAAGAATATAAAATCAGTCGTTCTTTCCATACCTTGTATCGGCACTTGTAAAGATTCGTATACAAACACTGCACTTTGATTTTTTGACTGTACTGGTTTTCCGACAATCATAATATCATTTTCAGTATTTTTATTCTTTCTACTATTAGAGGCTTTTCTAATGTTATTCTTAATTTCTTTTTTATCTGTAAACACAGCCGCTAATTCTTTATCTTCTTTTAAGTCATCCATTGTAAGAGTGACTAATCCTTCTTGTTTCGGTGAAGAAGATATTTCTTTACCATCTTCTACAATAATGATCCTTGAAAGTGGATCAGAGAATTTGTACGCGATATTCTCAATCGTTTTTACATCGGCACCTTCCTCAATTAACTCTGAAACACTTGTTGCAACTTTTTGAAGCCTAGCTTCACTCATATCAACATAATATGTTCTAAAAAACTGTGAAAGTAAAATCGCAACAAATCCAAGCACGAACGAAACGAGAAGTAATATGGTCATCCATAACTTCCCTACTACACTTCTCCAAAGCATCAGTCGTTCACAACCTCAAACTTGTAACCTACTCCCCAAACGGTAACAATCATCTTCGCAGCATCGGGTGATTTTTTACTTAACTTCTCACGTAAACGCTTTACATGCGTATCAACTGTACGTAAATCTCCGAAGAATTCATATTGCCATACTTCTTTTAGCAATTGCTCACGATCGAATACTTTATCAGGCGCTTTCGCTAAGAATAATAGTAATTCGTATTCTTTCGGTGTTAAGTTCACCTCATTACCATCTGCTGTAACACGGTGTGCATCATTATCAATTGTTAAATGAGGGAATACAGTAACATCTTTTGTCGTTGTATCTTGTGTAAAGAATGTTGTTGGTACAGAACGGCGTAAGACCGCTTTCACTCGAAGCACTACTTCACGTGGGCTAAATGGTTTCACAATATAATCATCAGTTCCTACCTCAAACCCTTGTACTCGATTTACTTCTTCACCTTTTGCTGTCAACATAATAATTGGCGTCGCTTTCTTCTCACGAACCCCTTTACATACTTCGATACCATCTTTACCCGGCATCATAAGATCTAATAAAATTAAATCATAATCATTTTGCAGCGCCATTTCTAAAGCTGTATCACCATTGTCTGCTTCTTCAATTGTGTATTGTTCTCTCTCTAAATACATTTTCAACAAACGACGAATACGATCCTCATCGTCTACAATTAAAATTCTTGATTCATTTTCCATTTCTACCCGTTGCGTACTTTTACCACAACGGTTCACACCTACCCTTCTATACTATTATGTTGCGCTATTCTCGTTTATTTAAGCAATCTTCTAAATGTTTCACTTCCCATATTATGCTTCACAAGAATAATAAAGTTTGTTCAATTTTTTTCCAAAACTATGTATTTTTTTTGAACAGTCTATAATGTCCTCGACATCATTTTACAAAATCAACCGCTACTTTGTCATGTTTTTCTCAAAAAAGAAGAAAAGTTGACAAAAATAAAATAGGAAAGTGACATACACTCTCCTATTTTATTTCTCTATGCGTATGAATGTAAACCCGCGATAATTAAGTTTACTACAATAAAGTTAAACATAATGATTGCAAAACCAATTACCGCTAACCATGCTGACTTCTCTCCGTGCCACCCTTTTGATAAACGTAAATGTAATACCGCCGCATAAAAGAGCCAAGTTATAAGTGCCCAAACCTCTTTCGGATCCCAGCCCCAAAAACGTGTCCACGCTATTTGAGCCCAAATCATGGCGAAAATTAATGCACCTAATGTGAAAACTGGGAATCCAATTGCAATAGAACGATATCCTATTTCATCTAACAAATCGCTATTCGTATTTTTCACTAACGGCTGAAGTGCCGCTGATACTCGTTTACGTAAAATTAGCCTTAATACGATATAGAGTAACGTTCCGACTAACACTGACCAAATAACAGTATTTAATTTTTTCGCATTTACAATCGCCGGAACTTCAACTGTCGGCTCTAATTTATTTTCTGTCAGTAACTTCCCTTCATGCGGCCCCACTAAAGCCGGAAGATTGTATTTCATTTCCACTTGTTGTTCATTTTTATCAATCCATTGAAACTTCGCTTCATATTTCATACTAGAATATACCGTTGTTACTCCAATAAACCCAACTGTACAAACAAGTGTGAATACTACCGTCTCTAGCCAAAATGTACGTTTACTTTTCACTGATTGATCTACATTTTTCAATAAATACATAACGCCCGTAATAAAACTAATTGCTAAAATTGCTTGTCCTGCAGCCGCAGTCGTCACGTGAATATGTAACCAATTACTTTTTAAAGATGGAATAAGCGGTGATATTTCCCTCGGAAACATACTTGCATAAGCAATTAATAAAAGCGCAACTGGTAATGCAAATAGTCCGATTATACTTACGCGGTACATAAAGTACATGACAATAAATGCTCCGACAAGCATCATGCCGAAAAACGTACCAAATTCAAAAAAGTTACTAACTGGCGCATGACCTGATGCGATCCACCTTGTTACAAAATAAACTGTTTGTGCAATAAACCCTAAAATTGTAATCGTTATTCCTACGTTTGCCCATTTATGACCCTTTTCTTTAATTGCTCCCCCAAAAAATAGAGTGGCAATTAAATATAAAATAAATGCGGTAAAGAGAAAGTTACTACTTATTTGCACCATATCGTTTCCCCACCTTAACTAATTTTTTTATCGACTACTTTATCATTTGGTTGCGGAATTGCTGTACCTTCTAGTACTCTTTCAATATCTTTCTTTAAACCGAACCAGTTTTTATTCGTATGTCCTGCAATCCACCATTCATCATTAACGCGTTGTATCCAAATACGGCGATGATTCCAATACATTCCTTGAATGACACCAACCATAAATATAAATCCTCCAATACCGAGAATCCAAAGCGTTAAATCTTTCCTTACAGTAAGTGCTGTTGCATTTTGCATTTCCACGCCTGCAAACGACATTTTATATTTGTTATTCCCATCAGGTTCTATATTTTGCTGAATACCAACAAAACTCACTTCACCATCTGGTGTTTCAGGCGTAAACATTTTAAATACAAATGCAGGGTTGTTTGGTAATTTTGTTTTTGTATTTGGCCTTCCATTCTCATCAAAATAAAAATCAGGGAAATAGCTTAATAGTTCTAAAGAATAACCATTTCCTAAATCATATTTTTCTGCAGGGTCTGTTAAATCAACTTTAATCGGTCCCCACTTTTGATTATTTTCTTTATTTTGCAAACGGAAGGACATACTTTTAAATTCATTTTCTCTATAACTCAATTGATAAACAGCAAATTGATCAAATTTCAGCGGTTCATTTACTCGAATTTCAACTTCTTTTACTTTTTCCAATTTTGGTTTTTGTCCAGCTATCTTTTCACCTACCGCTTTATATAATACGGCATTCGTTTGGAAGTTTTTCGCAATCATTTTATCACCTACACGGTCAATTGCTTCATCAAAAACTTCCTTGTCCTTACTTTTATCATAAACTTCCTTTATAAACTTCTCACTTTTTAAATAATATTGGCCATCCGTCCCTGGTATTTCTTTCGTTTCACCATCACGTAACCAAAGCGTTTCATCTACATACATACTCGGTAAAAAACGAAGCATCGCACCGAATAAAAAGATAATAAGACCGATATGATTTACATATGGACCCCAACGCGAGAAACGTCCCTTTTCTGCTAAAACGTTTCCGTCTTCCACTTTCACATTATAGTTCGTTTTCTTTAAGTTCTTTTGAACTTTTTCAAAATCTCCCTCTTGCGGTGTACCAGTGCCATATAATCTTTGTCTCTTTAAAAAGCTAGGGTGTCTTTTTACCCCTTGCTTCTTTAAAGCTTTATAAAGTGGAATGACACGGTCTAAGCTACATATCACAAGAGAAATACCAATTGAAGCAATTAACATCATATACCACCATGAACCGTATAAATTATTAAAGCCTAATTGATAGTATAATTGCCCTAAAAATCCGTATTCTTGCTTATAATATTCAGCTGGTGCAATTCCTGGAGTTATGTACATTTCTTGCGGAAAAATAGTCCCTATCGCCGATGCAGCTAAAGTGATTACAATGAGCCATACACCTACTTTTACAGAAGAGAAAAAGCTCCAAATTTTATCAATAATCGTTTTTGTTTGCGTGAGAGATCTCCGAGCACTCCCCTCATAGCGCATATCCAATAGTTTTATATTTTCATTGCTTTCAAATGGTTTCCCACAAGCTTCACAAAAAACAGTTCCTATCGGGTTCACATGTCCACATTCACATTTAATTTCTTTCAACACTCTCACCGCCCCTGTATCTATATGTACTATTGTATATTCTAACCTCAAGTTACCGCAATACTCAGAATTTTTAAACCGAAGGCACTATAGGTAAGCGCCTTGTATGTAAAGGTTTTCTTTATTACGGAGTGATTTTCTTTAAATACTCCTCCAATTGTTCCTTCGTTTGTTCACCTTTAATCTCTTGAATCACCTTACCATCTTTATCAATCAAGAAGCTTGTTGGTAATGGTATTACTCCATACGTTTTTATAATTTCTCCACCTTTATCGATTGCAACGGGGAACTTAAGATCGTATTGTTTCACAAAATTCTTAACAGCAATATCCGTTTCATCTGCATCTAACGCAATGATTTCAACGCCTTTTTCTTTATACTTTGGATATAGTTCATTCATATAAGGCATTTCTTTCTCACAAGGTTTACACCACGTACCCCAAAAGTTTAAAAATACACCTTTTCCCTTAAAATCTTTTAGCTCAATTTTCTTTCCTTCTAAATCTGCCACAACAAAGTTAGGTGCTTCTTTTCCAATTTCCATTTTCTCTTCTTTAGAGAAATATCCTTGATAAAGTGTAAATCCTACAGCACCGCTTAAAATGAGCAGAATAATAACGCGAAATAATAAGCGATTTTTTTTCATATTGTTTCCCCTCTCTTCGACGAGTGATGAATATATGTATTTTTAATAAATCACCAGCGGAGCATTCCACTGGTGAAAGTTTCACAATATCGATTAGCGAGGCTTTGTAGAAGCCAATGCACGTAATTGTTTCACCTCATGCGGTGTCAATTCTCTTGCATCACCAGGTCGCAAGCTACCCACTTCTAAAAAGGCGTAGCGTTCACGCTTTAGTTTCACTACTTTACAGTCTAAAGCTTCAAACATACGACGTACTTGACGGTTACGACCTTCATGAATTGTTAATTGTACAATCGCCATTTCTTTACGCTTGTCCCAAGAAATGATTTTCACACGCGCTGGTGCTGTTTTTCCGTCTTCTAACATAACACCGCGTTCTAACATGCGAATTTTCTCACCTGTTAGAGGACCTTTTATTTTTGCAACATATGTTTTTTCAACTTTATATCTAGGGTGCATTAATACATTTGCGAAGTCCCCATCGTTTGTCATTAATAATACGCCAGACGTATCATAATCTAAACGTCCAATTGGGAATAAACGTTGTGTAATTTCCGGGAAAAAGTCTGTTACAACACTTCTTCCTTTATCATCTGATACACTTGAAATTACGCCAGTTGGTTTATATAGTAAAAAATAAACAGGTTCTTCTTTTTCAAGAGGAATGTTATTTACTTCTACTTTATCTTGATGAGTTACTTTCGTTCCTAACTCCTTCACTATTTTTCCGTTAACTTTCACTTTTCCTTGCTGAATTAATTCCTCAGCCTTTCTTCTCGATGCAATACCTGCTTGCGCAATCACTTTTTGTAATCGTTCCATTTCTTTTTTTCACCTCGAATTTATCTTACCTTACATTAGAAAGACTTGGCAACCGCATACACTTAACGGCTTTTCGCTTCCTCTTACTTAAACAACATAGCGATGATAATAAACATATAAAGGTCAAATCATGATTTTACCTTTTATTATTGTCCATATTTTTCATATTGCTCACAATAAAAGTTCATTATTTTGTCAAAAATACCGCATAAAAAAACCACTATTAAGCAACACCTTAATAGTGGTCGTATACGTATTATAAGCGAAATAGCATAAAAAATGAATAGTATTACTTAAACATTAAAGAAACAAACACAATCGAACAAATAATTCCGATTAAATCAGCAAAAAGTCCTACTTTTAATGCATCTCCCATTTTTCTAATTCCAACAGCTCCGAAGTATACTGTTAAAATATAAAAAGTCGTATCTGTACTCCCTTGCATCGTAGAAGCCAATCGCCCAATGAACGAGTCTGGCCCATATGTGGCAATTAAATCGGTCGTAATACTTAAACCAGCAGAGCCCGAAATAGGGCGTATAAGTGCCAGTGGAACAATTTCTGCTGGGACATGAATTAAATCTAACATCGGCTTCATTACTGATATCATTGCATCCAATGCACCTGAAGCTCGAAATATAGAAATAGATACGAGCATTCCAACCATAAACGGTAAAATAGAGATTGCAATTTGAATTCCTTCTTTTCCCCCCTCAACGAACGATTCATACGTCGGCACTTTCTTTATCGTTCCATATAAAAGAATAAAACCAATTACACAAGGGATTACCCATAATGATATCGTATTAACAATACTCATTTTTTCCGCCCCTTCCTACTCCTTCTTCGGTAAAAATAGCGATCAATCCAAATCGCTCCGATCATAGAGAGTACTTGTGCAATGAATGTTACCCCAACAATTTCAGTTGGATTCGCTGATTCATACGTCATTCGAATCGAAATGACAGTAGTAGGAATTAAAGTAATCGCTGATGTATTTAACGCAAGAAACGTCACCATAGAACGGCTCGCCGAATCCTTTCCCCCATTTAACTCTTTCAATTGTTCCATCGCTTTTATACCAAGAGGGGTCGCAGCATTACCTAACCCAAAAAAGTTAGCCATCATATTCGATAAAATAAATCCCATTGACGGATGGTCCTTTGGTATTTCTGGAAACAATCTTTTTACTATCGGCATAAAAAGTGACACTAACTTTTTTAACAACCCTGCTTCCTCTGCAACTTTCATTAAACCGAGCCAAAATACTAAAACACTAATGAGTCCTATACAAATTGTTACTGCGTCTTTTGCTCCATCAAATACTGCTTTATTGATTGCTTCCATCGTTCCATTTATCATGGCATATACAATCCCTATGACTGCCATCGCTACCCATACGAGATTAACCATCGCTTCCAACACCTATCATATGAGAAAAAATTTCTTTCACATTATTCCAATACACTCCCGTTGTAGCTACTAACTTTCGTTTACTATAAAATAAATTTCGTTCTCCAACTTTCTCATTGCCAACATAAATTTCTGTCTTTCCAACCTTTACTCCATCCTTAAGTTTCGCACTTTTATCGAGTTCAACTTTTAATACGACATTCTTTCTTTCCTGCTCAGTTAAAGGTACCGCAAAACTATTTTTCGTATAAACATGATTGGCATATTTCTTTTCAGTTATTTCAGCAAGAGCTCCTTGTCCTACAACGTTTGTTTGTTTGAAACGTTCAAAACCTTTATCAAATAAATTCATATGATCATCCCAATCGCTAGAAGCGCTCAAAGTTACGACAATTAAATCTAGTCCATCTTTTGATGCTGTTGTAACAAGCGTCCGTCCTGCTTTCTTCGTAAAACCCGTTTTTCCTCCTGTTGCAAATTCATAATAAGACGTCACAAGTTTATGTTTGTTTTTCCACGGATAATCCCACGAATCTGATTTATACGTTTTTGTCCCAAAAATCTTCTTAAAGGTTTCGTTCCCCATTGCATACCTTGTTAAAAGTGCCATGTCATAGGCCGACGAATAATGGGATCCATCTCCATCCAAACCATGTGGGTTTGAAAAGTGAGTATCTTTCATTCCAATTTGTTTCGCCTTTTCATTCATTAAATATACAAACCCTTCTATACTCCCTCCTACATTTTCAGCAATTACTTGTGCTGCATCATTACCAGATCTAAGCATGAGTCCGTATACTAAATCCTCTAATTTTACTTTCTGTCCAGGCTTTAAATAAATTGCTGAGCCTTCTACTCTCACTGCTTCATTACTAACCGAGACCATTTCTTTCATTTTTCCTGACTCAGCAGCTAACAAGGCAGTCATAATTTTTGTTATACTAGCAATCTTTTGCGGCTCATGTTCTGCTTTTCTGTATAATACGCGACCTGACTGTTGCTCCATTAATACAGCATTTCGAGCACTAACATTGCTGGTCATCTTTGCATATGCAGGAATTGGTATAACGCTTGCGTACATAATAAGAAGCGTAATGATTACACAAATTCGTCTCATATTTCCCCCCACGTCCTTTTGGCACTTTTTGTACAAGTGTATGCTTGGCCTTTTAAAATATGAACGAAATCTCCCTCTCCTACCAATAAAAAAGACGCAGAGAATCTGCGTCTAATAAGGTGTCCATTCTATTTGTTTTGCACTTTCAAATCTTTTTTCTACATCCGGCCAATTTACAACATTCCACCAATTTTTAATATATTCATCTTTTCGATTTTGGTATTGTAAATAATACGCATGTTCCCACACGTCTAGTACAAGGAGCGGTATCGTATCCCATTGTGTAAATAATTGATGAAGTGTACTCTGTAAAATTTCTAATCTTCCCGATCGCGGAACCCAAACGAGAATTGCCCATCCTGAACCTTCCACTTTAGAGGCTGCTTCTGTAAAATGTTTTTGAAAACGCAAGAAACTTCCAAAATCTTGTTCAATCCGGTGTGAAAGAGCCCCTCTTGGACTTCCGCCGCCACCTTTTTTCATGTTATTCCAAAATATTGTGTGCAAGTAATGACCTGATCCATGAAAAGCAGCTTCTCTTTCCCAATGCTTAATTAAATCAAATTGATTTGTTTTTCTCGCTTCTTCCATCATCTTCTCTGCCTTATTTAATCCTTCCACGTAACTACGATGATGTTTATCATGGTGTAACATCATAATTTCTCTAGAAATATACGGTTCTAACGCATTATATGGATATGGTAGTGGCGGGAGTGTATGCCCTCCAATTGGAACAGCTCGTTCACTATCCCCTCTTTCACATAGTTCATATTCCTCTTCTCCCTGCACGAATACTTCCTGCAAATGATGCTGAATATGTTCTACATCATCACTTATTTCATACATAAACTCTGCATCTGTATCATACTCATGCTCTTTCATACGATCTAATAACGTTTGAATTTTATAAGCAAGCATATGGACATCATACACTTCCATTGCACGGCTATCTAATACGTGAAGAACACTTTCACACCAGCTTTCTACTTCATGAAAGTAATCTGTGAATACACCTTGCTGACTCATGTTACACCTCCTTAATGCTATCCCCTTAAATATATTCAAAGGAAATCCCTTATATAACTGTGCAAAAGGAAAAGAAGCTAAGTACCCTTAGCTTCTTTTTCACAATTAATATTTGTGTAACATCTTTGTTTGGTAATCCGTCTCATAATATTCTAGTTCTTCACGCATCAATTGAAATTTACCTTCTAAATTCTTCATTACTTGCTCTATAGATGCAGGTGGCGTTTGTTGAAAAACGATGGAGTTTTTCCCTGTATAAGCAGATCGACTATTTTCATACCAATGATCACTCTTTGGTGAAAAAAACTCTGCAATTACTTGATGATAAATTTTATATAAAATCTTTTCAGCTGCTGTCTTTCGAAATGGCTGGCTATTTAACAAAACAAAACACGCATCATGCCCTTCTTCACAAAAAACGAGAAGACGTCTTATTGACGCTAATAACCCTTTATAATATTGTTCGTTTCCTGCCGGTGTCTCTTCTAATAAAGAAGGCAACGTATGATAATTTACATAATTGGTTATCAAATGAATAACATCTTCTAAAAACATAGAAACTTGTTCTGTTTGATTTTCCACCATTAGATTAGACATTTTTCCCTCTCCTTTGCCAGTTCACGCTATTTCTACTCTTTTATTTTTATGTAATTCAGCCAATATTTCTTGTACTTTCACGACTATTTCCTCATCAAAATATTGTTGGAATTCTTCTATATTATTTAAATACAAACGTTTTTGCATGCGAAGCTCATTCTCTTTCAGTAAACAACAGATCGCTACAATATCCCGCAAATATATGTCTTGATTTTCTACTTTACATACCGGATTTCCTTCAAAAGGAGTAATTTCTTGTAAAACTTCTTCAAAATATCGAACATATAAAACAGAAAAGGTTCTTTCTTTATCATTTAATATATATGTCACTTCAGATCTATTAAAGAAATCTTCTGATGTATTAGGTTTTGCTTTCTCTAGCTCATATCCCGCATAACCTATTATAATCATCTACTTCCCCTCTCTTCCTTCTTTCAATTTATTTTAACTTAATTTTCTGACAAACGAAATACTCTTTTAAATATAATCCCTATAAAAAAATAGCTTCCTCATACAGGAATTTACCTTTTTATTTTTCTTGAAGTTTGTCATAATAATATTATTGTCTCAGTTTTCTTATACAAGGAGAGTTGTATTTATGTCGTTTTCATGGAAACGTTTCTTACAAATCGGGAAAATTATCTTCCCATTTGTTGTATTAACCATTGTATTCTTTCAAGCAAAAAAAGAATTAGCAGGCATTTCTTTTTTAGAAGCAATCAATACAATTAAAAACATTCCAACCGGAGGAGTCTTTTTAGCAATTACACTTGGTGCATTTGCCGTATCAACAATGTTCTTTTACGACTATGTTATGCTTCGTTATTTAAAAGCTGATATACCTGTCCAAAAGATTTTTCGTATCTCATGGATTGCTAATACCTTAAATGGATTTATTGGATTTGGTGGTCTCGTTGGAGCGGGTGTACGTACGATGCTTTATCGTCCATACATAAAAGAAAATGGCAAGCTGATTAAAAGTACCGCCTGGATGACAACTGCTTTTATTAACGGACTCGCTATTCTTTCATTCCTCGGCCTTATTGGAATATTAGACACAAGTTTTATTTTGCATGAAAAACCGTGGCTATGGCCTGTTTTGATCTTCTTCGCCCTTTTCGTCCCTATATACATCGGCTTTTCTAAACTAAAAAATAGAAAACCAAAGCAAACCGAAGGACAAGATGAACGAGAAGAAGAGAAAAATCCAACTGTTTTATACTCATTAGTTTCATTAGTTGAGTGGGTATCTGCTGGCATTGTTATGTACGTCATACTAATATTATTTGGCATTGATATCGAATTTCAAAAGTTTTTAGGTGTGTATGTCATTGCTGCTTTAGCTGGTGTTGTTAGTCTTGTACCTGGTGGACTTGGTTCATTTGACCTTGTCTTTTTAACTGGGCTCGGACAATATGGCATTGATACAGGCGTATTACTACCTGCTATGTTATTATATCGCCTCGTCTATTACATTTTACCATTCTGCCTCGGTCTTATTTTTGCAGCTTTTGAAATGACAGGCGTGGCCATTAAAAAGTTTGAAGACAAACCTTTTATTGCGCCTGCATTAGAAACAACTGGTGTTATATGGACTTTGCAGCGTGATTTTCTAGGAAAACTAGGTTCATGGGCCTCTGCTGCTTTAACAGTATTTGCTGGATTAATGGTTATTTTATCGACCATTCTACCGACAAGTATAAACAGAGCACACGCCTTACATATTCTAGCTCCAAAACATCTTATTCAATTTTCTTTTAGCTTATCACTAACATTCGGTATTCTCCTCCTAATCCTTTCACGAGGCATATATTATGGAACAAAGCGTTCTTACTATATGACGATTGTTTCTTTAATCGGAGCAGCTATCTTTAATACGCTAAAAGGGATTGATATTGAAGAAACGTTTATTTTATTAATTGTACTCGCTGTATTATATATGCTTCGTAAAAGATTTGTACGCGAGAAAATGGAAGTCTCACTTTCTGATATCGTAAAAGTTTTTATATTCTTACTTATAACTTTATATTTATATAAAAACTTAGGGATTTTATTTGCAGGTGCAAAAGAAGCTTTTAAACCTGATTTTGTCGTTCGTAATATTACGCAAGTAAAACGAAGTGCATTAGCAGCTGCCTTTTTCGTTCCTACATTTTTACTGATTGGCTCACTCATTGCTAATCGTTATCGAAATGAATTTCCCGGGCAACCAGCTAATGATAAAAGATTGCAAAACTTTTTAGATGAACATGGTGGAAATGTACTTAGTCATTTAGGTTTTTTAGGTGATAAACAATTCTTCTTTAGTAGTGATGGGAAAGCGCTCCTTCTCTTCTCTATAACTGGAAAACGTCTTGTTGTGCTAGGTGATCCAATTGGAGATCCTTCCTCCTACCGTACTGTGTTACAAGAGTTTTTAGCTGAAGCTGACCGATTTGGATACATTTGTGTATTCTACCAAATCGAAAGTAAATGGATGAGTTTATATCATGATTTTGGTTACAACTTCTTTAAGCTTGGTGAAGAGGCTGTCGTTGACTTGAACACATTTACAATAACAGGAAAAAAACGTGCCGGTATGCGAGCAACTTTCAACCGTTTTGAACGAGAAGGCTATACATTCTCTATTCACCAGCCGCCGTTCTCAGATGAACTATTCGAAGAATTAAGAAAAGTTTCAGATGCGTGGCTCGGTGGAAAAAAAGAGAAAAGTTTCTCACTCGGATACTTTGATCGTGAATATATTAGCCGTGCTCCTATCGCTACATTATCTGATGCAGATGGAAAAATCATTGCATTCACGACATTTATGCCCGTATATCAAGACGGATCATTGTCTGTTGATTTAATGCGCTATTATCCAGATGCGCCTAGCGGCATTATGGATGCAATTTTCATCCACCTATTCCAGTGGGCAAAAGAAAATGAATACCACTCCTTTAATATTGGTATGGCACCACTTTCAAATGTAGGTTTATCGACACAATCTTTCTGGTCTGAACGGGTTGCTGCTGCCATCTTTAATAATGTTCGTTACACATATAGTTTCAGCGGGTTACGACATTTTAAAGAAAAATATAAACCAGCATGGAGCGGTAAATATTTAGCATTTAGAAAGAATCATTCTTTACCAATTACGATGCTCTCTGTAACAAAATTAATAGGAAAAAGAAAAAACAGCTAAATAGTTAGCTGTTTTTTCTTTTTTGAACTTGTACAATAAATTCTTTTTCATATTTCTTACCATTTATATAGAAATCTCCCCATATTTTGTACGTTCCTTCAGCAGGAAATGTAATACGGTATTGTAATTGTCCATCTGTATCAACAGGGATTGCATATAAAAAATTTTCTCTCGTTTCGTCCACAATATAGAGCGCCTCCACTTCTCCTCTCTCTGAATGTAATTTCAATTTTTCACCCTTTTTCGCTTGAAATTGAAATGTTAACGTCACTGGCTCATTCGGATGCAGTGCACCGAATAAAAGAGAAACTTCATACTCCCCTATTTTTTTTGTAAGTACACTATCGATTGGAAATTTTACTTTTTTCTTATTTTTCTCCTCTATTTCCTTCCCAAAATCTTTCTTCGCAAATGATTGCACAGACTTATTTTTGTCTTCATATAAAAATATTGTATATCCTTCATCTTTCGCTATTTTAGAAGATACCTTATATGATCCATTTCCTGCGAATGTAGGTTTCATTTGTTGTACATGTTTTAATTGTCCGTCTACAATAACTGCCCGAATTTGATCATTCACACCACGCACTTCGCTACTTTTATTATTTAATAATTGAAACACAATATCTGCTTTCTCATTTCCTTTTCCATTTGACACATCCCATTTTACTTCCTGAACATCACCTACAGTCTCTGTAGTTTCTTGATACTTTTTTATGTAAAATCCGCCTACTACAACAAATAGCAAAGCAACGAGTCCAATGACAAGATTTTTCAAAACATCACCTACCATTTTTATAGTCTCTATTCATACAAAACTTCTTACATATATATTCTAGATGACAATTTATGAAATCCTTCTGTTTTGCACATATTACAAATAGTCAACTACCCCCACTGAGATAAAACATTTCAGTGGGGGCTTGAGTTAGAACACTAGGTCTTTTCATCTATCGCTAGACGGTTGACGCTCTAGCATCCATGCTACCTTATGGTAACACCCCAAGTATGTTTTTGGTTGGTACTGGCAACGAACGATCGTTTTCCCACTTGCACCACCCTTTCGAAAAAGAGCAGTTCTTCCTTATGAAAGAAGCCACCACTCAGATGAATCTGGCGTGTACTACAAGCCCCGACAAGTCGGGTACACATGGATGGTTGACACACCCACTAAGCTATGCGCGAAGCAACAGCCTTCCGTTTTTGCACTTCTAATAGAATCGGCGTTTTTACTTTGAGATTGCCATCCAATTCTACAACTTGTGATTTTTGCAATGTATTCAGCGCACCATTAATATCCGCATGAATACATGTTCCTGCTTTACTTTGATACAGACCACGAGTAATTCGTTTGCCGCTAAAGCGATACTGCGTCCTATCATCCTTAGACCAAACTGGAACCGGATCTTTGTCTAGGAAACTGGCTTTTGAAGTATAGCTTTCTTCTTGTTTGAAAAATCGGATACCTTCTTTTATACATTTATTCTCAATTGCTGCAATCAGTTTATGGAACGGGATTTGAACAAACTTTTGATTATTCTTTTTCCCCATATGAGAGTTTTGTTTCCAACCAGCGTTATACCCTACAACAATCGTATCTATATCGAATTCTTTCACTTTTTTGAACAACAAACCTACCGTTTGTGCAATGTAACCATGTATTTGTCGTTCTCGTTTATGCCAAAGTGCAGCGATTTTGTTCGTTACAATTCGTTTTGAAAGTCCATTTTCCACATTTTTTTGTTGTAGATTACGTATCGTTTTGTTGAAGTACTGGTTAATGGATTTTAGTTTTTTTCCATCAATTAAGAAGGCATCACCTGTATTGGTCACGCAACTTACTAATCTGTCTACACCTAAATCGCAACCTAAAGCGTTACTCGTAGTCATGGGTTGTTTCTTCATTTGAGAAACGTGCATTTCATATGTGTAATGCACTTCAAAGAACCGACCTTTTTGCTTCGGTACAATCTCAATGTAGGAGATGTTTTTATTTCTTAAGTTTTTAGGCATACGTATTTTAATGGAACCGAATTTTTTTCTGAATGCAACACTCATCGGAATCATCCAAAACCCGTTCTCATCCACTTTTGGAACTTGATAGATTTCAATAATTCGTTTGTCGGTGGAATGAGAATAATTTGGAAACTTCGGACGACCTGTGAACTTCTCAGGATTTTCCTTCCACTGTTCCAATGCTTTAAAAAAGCTCTTCACTTCTGTAAACAAGGCTCTACGAATCGCTTGAACAGAGTTTGATTGAATACCCCAGTAGTTCATATCGGCTTGCATGGCAGTGTCCACTTCTTTTACAGTAGCCATTTTATTGTGGTTCAAATAACTTTGTTTCATCGTGTACAACCCAACATTTCGCAATGCCTTTGAACTGTGTGACATGCGCTGAAGTAAACGAAATTCTTGTGCAGTCAGGCAAGCTCGTCCGATATTTTGCTTTTGCGTGAAACGTCGCAGCGTTTCTCTTTTCTTTTGTTTCCATAATACTTTCACTGCTTTCTTTTTAGCCATTGTTTTCACCACCTTTCTTAAAGAATTAACTTATTCATTCCTTTTGGTGTAAGTAACAAAACGATTATAATTATCCAATTTCGTTATCTTAAGATATATTCCCTCCTTATTTCCGACATATTGTAAGACAAAAAGAAACAAACATTCCCCCTGGGAAAATTGTTATAAGCGAAACAAAAGAGTTCAGCCTTATTGACTGACGGCAATTCATCTCCACCTGAATTGTTGGGTTTCACCCGTAACACAAATCAGATGGAGTCTTCTTGCCGAAAAGGATAAAAAGATTTTAATTAAAAGGATTCGTAGTGTATAATGCAAATGATATTGATTTCTATCAATACATTATAAGGAGGACTTTTCATGAGTGTACATATTGAAGCAAAACAAGGCGAAATTGCTGAATCTATTCTATTACCTGGTGATCCATTGCGTGCAAAATATATTGCTGAAACATTTCTAGAGGACGTTACTTGCTATAATAACGTGCGTGGTATGTTAGGTTTCACTGGAACTTATAAAGGAAAACGTGTATCTGTGCAAGGTACAGGTATGGGTGTTCCTTCTATTTCTATTTATGTAAACGAATTAATCCAAAGCTACGGAGTTAAAAATTTAATTCGCGTTGGAACTTGCGGTGCCATTCAAAAAGACGTAAAAGTACGTGACGTTATTATTGCAATGACAGCTTGTACGGATTCTAATATGAACCGTTTAACATTCCCAGGATTTGATTTTGCACCAGCTGCAAACTTCGATCTTCTAAAGAAAGCTTACGATGCTGGAACTGAAAAAGGCCTACACGTTCGTGTTGGTAACGTTTTAACAGCAGATGTATTTTACCGCGAAAGCATGGACATGGTTAAAAAGCTTGGAGATTACGGTGTACTAGCAGTAGAAATGGAAACAACTGCGCTTTACACATTAGCAGCGAAATACGGTGTAAATGCATTATCTGTCTTAACAGTAAGCGATCACATCTTCACTGGTGAAGAAACAACATCTGAAGAGCGTCAAACTACATTTAACGAAATGATTGAAATCGCTTTAGATGCAGCAATTCAACAATAATACATTAAAGAACTCGTCATACGTCTGTCGAGTTCTTTTTATGTGACTTTTTATTAAAAACTACTTCCAGAAGAGACAGATTTTCTCCTCTACTTTTTTGTAACGTTTGTTATAATAAAGAAACCATTTACAGTATTTCTCACAAGAGGTGACGCAGTGAAAAACAGAAGTATCGTCTTTAAACTATTTCTATTAACATCAACATTATTTACAATCATATTCCTCCTATTTTTCCTAGGACAATCTCTATTTTTAGAGAAATTTTATATTAATAAAAAAGTAAAAACAGTTCAAACTGCTTTTGAAAAGTTCGTAGATACGTACGAAAAAAGTGGGAAAACTTATGAAGAAATTCGAAAACTAAAACAAGAATTTCATGATAAAACAAATGCTGACATGCAATTTTTAAATACGAATGGCATTATTAAAAGCGACAACAATTACTATATTGATGTATTTAATCCTAAAAATAATGAGACATATTCTATTCCTCTCAATAATCTTTTAACACCCGAAGAATATAAGAAATTCGAAAACTTAGGATTGAAAAAAGACGATGTGATAAACGTCGTCGGTTTGCTACAAAACAAAACAATAACACCAATAAAATTGACAACAAATTATAATCGATGGCAAAACGAATATACCAATTCAGATTTTTCATCTATTAATGGTAACCCTTCTAAAAATAGACTTACAAACCGATACAAAACTGTTACTCAAATTGAGTTTACTGGTACGATCTCTAAATTACAGCTTCCATCGAAAGCGGAGGTTCGTCTTGCAAATGATATTGAAACATTGCAAGCCGTTCAATATTTTGCAGAGCTTATTAGAAATGGCACTGCTAACTCGCAGCAATTAAACACTTATATAATAGATAGCGGGGAGAATATAAAGAATAGTATCTTTGTAAAACCTATTATAGAAAATGGAGAGATTACAGAATATGCTTTTGCGATAGCATCTTTGCAACCTGTTAATGAAGCGATGCTCGTTTTGAAAGATTATTATGT
Organism: Bacillus cereus group sp. Bc010; assembly: GCF_027716745.1. Classification (NCBI taxonomy): domain Bacteria; kingdom Bacillati; phylum Bacillota; class Bacilli; order Caryophanales; family Bacillaceae; genus Bacillus; species Bacillus cereus group sp. Bc010. The sequence goes on along the minus strand of NZ_JAQFUY010000004.1, from coordinate 66,446 downwards.
CTATGCCTTAATCATCGTATTTCTCGTAATTATTTTGTTATCCTTCTACTACTCAAAAATCATTGTGAAACCATTAATTAAAATGAATCGCGTTACAAAGAAAATGGCCAATTTTGATTTTAGCGAAAAATTACCTGTAACAGCAGACGATGAAATTGGAGGGCTTTCCGGTAGTATTAATACGTTATCTGTAAATTTAAAAGACCGAATCGATCGATTAAATGTTGCCAATACAAAATTACAACAAGATATTGAACGTGAACGTCAATTAGAAAAAACGCGAAAAGAATTCATTTCTGGTGTATCACACGAATTAAAAACACCGCTCAGTGTAATTAGAAGTTTCGCTGAGGGAATTAAAGATGGCGTTAGTAAAGATACGACGTATTACACAGATGTTATTTTAGAAGAAACTGAAAATATGAACAGACTTATTGTTGAAATGTTAGAATTAGCAAAATTAGAATCAGGTACGTACAAATTAGATATGACGACGTTCTCAATCGGTGAATTAATTCAACAAGTCTATACAAAGTTATTATTTAGCATGGAGGAAAAGCATTTACAAGTGAATATAGATGTAGACCCTTCTATATTTGTGAAAGCGAATCGTAGTCGTATTGAACAAGTAGTTGTGAATTTACTTAGCAATGCAATTCGCTATACACCAGATGGAGAAAAAATACAAGTCTCCGTTATGGAAATGGAAGATACAGTAAAAGTTGAAATCGAAAACACAGGAAACCCTATTCCAGAAGAAAGTCTTGAAAAAATTTGGGATCGTTTCTATCGTTTAGATGCATCGCGTAGCCGTCATACTGGTGGTACTGGTCTTGGATTATCTATTGTTAAAAATATTTTAGACCTCCACCATGCCGAGTACGGTGTATATAATACGACTAATAGTGTTGTATTCTACTTTAATTTACAAAAAGTAAAAGAAGTCAAATAATTTGTCTTAATTTCACTAGGAGTTCACATGAAATTCACACTCTCCCTTTATAGTAAGAAACAAGTTAATCCTTTCCTTTACACATATAAAAGAGGAGAGTGCGTGAAATGAAACAAGCAGGACAACCTATTCAAAACGAAAAACAATTAGAAACTATCAAAAATATACTTTTACAATCTTCGAAACGTGATGGCTTATTATTCGTATTAGCTGTAAATTCTGGCTTAAAAGTAAGCGAAATCTTACAATTAAAAGTTAGTGATGTAATCGATGAAAATGAAAATGTTCGCCATTCCATTTTATTTTACAATGAAAAAGTAAAGAAACATAAATGGTTCGCTGTAAATGAAGACTTACAGCACGCGATCGAAGACTATATGAAAGAACGTAAAACTTGGAAACGTAATGAACCATTGTTAAAGTCTCAAAAAGGAACAAAATCTATTACGAGACAACATGCGTGGTACATTTTAAACAAAGCTGCAAAAGAAGTTGGATTAGAAGGGATTAGCTCACATACACTTCGAAAAACTTGGGGATATTGTGCATACAAATCAGGTGTTGATATCGCATTTTTACAACACTTCTTTGATCATAGTACTCCATCAAAAACTTTAAAGTATATCGGTATTGCTTAATAACTCTTATACATAAAAAAGGTTACCATTTATAAATGGTAACCTTTTTTATGTTTCACATTCTCTTTTCTTGTCTCTCCTATATTGTAGTGGTACTCTAATAGTAAGGGGGAGAAATTATGAACACTTTAACAATTGAATTACCGAAAGAAACGGCTGAAAAACTTGATTTATTAAAACAAGCTTATGAAAAGAAAACAGGTGCTTCTATTTCTGAGAGTACTCTTGTTCAAACACTTATCTCAAAAGAATTTATCCAAGCGATAACTCCTTTTGATTTACAACAATTCATCACTAGCAAAGAACAGCATTAATTGCTGTTCTTTTTTTATACTTTATCAGGGGTTTGCCGGAAATCTATCTCGAAACAATTCCTTACTTTAGCCAAACTTCTATTAGGGATCTCCCTATCATTACTACCTCATAAAAATTTTTTTATTTATTTTCAGGAAAACCATTGACAATGATAATGATAACCATTATCATTTATTACGAAGCCAACAATTGATGAATCAACCAAACGCTCAGTAACATTGTTACCCCTCTTTTTCATATAGAAAGGCACTGTACATTCCCCCTGTTTGTACAGTGCCTTTCTTGTTTATTATCACTCAAACAAATTTAATTGCTCAGGCTTTGGCTCACCATATGTAATGTTCATCATTTTCATAAGCTGTTTCGCATTATCAGCCGCATCTCCACCTGAATTATTGTTAAATAGTACGTATATGTCCTTTGTCTTCTTTTTTAATTGTTCTAATCTTTCTACCCATTCTTCTAATTCTTTATTATTGTAGCGATATAAGCAACGAACCGCTCTCCAATTTTCCCCTTTATCAAGCCAGCCATGAACATTTCGGCCATGAAAACGTATTAACACCATCTCTGCATTCGTTACTTCTAATACGAGTGGTACCGAACCCATCCCTGCCTGTGGCTCATCACAAATTGTATGAATCCATTTCTCTTGCTCTAGAAACTTTAACGTCTTATCTCTCATTTCTGGATAAAACCATGTTTGATTTCGAAATTCTATTGCACACGGAAAACCTTCCATTTTTTCTTTCGTATATCGGAGAAAATCTACATTTTTCTTTTTACAATCAAACCATGGTGGATATTGAAATAAAATCGTTTTTAATTTACCAGCTTCAATTAAAGGAAAAATAGATTGTTTATATACATCAAACATCTCATCGAACGTAGAAAAAGGAATTTCACCTTTCATATGTCCTGTCATTCCTTGATATGCTTTGACGATAAAAGAAAAATCTTTCGGTGTTTCCATTGCCCATTTCGTATAGTTTCGTGCAGGTTGCATCGCATAAAATGAACTATCCACTTCTACTATAGGGAAATGCTCACTATATGTTCGTAATTTATTTCTATTTTCATAGGGGTCTATATATAAAGAATCATGATCTCCCCACCCTGTTACTCCAATGAAAAGCAAATATATTCCTCCCTTTTTAACTTCACCTACTATCTATTCTACTCACTTCCTGAACACTTCGACCAATCAATTTCATTAAGTAGTCCCTTCTTTAAGAGTATCCGTATAAAAATATGATATACTAGATGGAAGAATTTTTAAATTGAGGGGTTATTTATTTATGCTTCCAAAAGATGATATTGTGTGTCATGAAAAACGAATAGAAGAATTAGAAAATAAAGTACGTTTTTATGAAGAACTTGTGAATCAATTACCACATCATTTCACATATAAAAATCCACAGATTGGTTTACAAATAAAGAAAACGAGATCAACTCATTCTATTCAAAACATACAAAAAGAGAATAAAGAGGCTGATTTTCAGCTTACTTGCGATTCATTATTTTTATTTAAACAACTTGAAACATACTTTGTTCATATTTTTGATGCTTTTTCACATCATGTAACCTTTGTTGATAATAAAGGAAATATAACTTTATGTAATCAGGCTGCGGCAGATGATTTTGGTGTAGTACGAAATGATATAATCGGAAAACCAATTCAACAATTACTAAAATTACCTGAAGAAAAAATTAAAGCTCTTGAAACATTAAGAACAGGCACAGAAATATATAATGAAGAAGTTTTAGACAAAAACTATGGCATTTTAAATAACCGGATTATTCGTGATTATAACGGAGAAATTTTTAGAGTTATTAGTGTCTTTCATTATTTAAACACAGAACGTGATGCAGAAAAATTTTCGTTAGCAGGGCGAATTGCAGCTGGTATTGCACATGAAGTACGTAACCCTCTTACAACCGTACGAGGTTATTTACAATTTTTACAAGAAACTGTTTCTCCATCTAATAAAGAACTATTTAAAAACTTACTTATTCCTGAATTAGATCGCGCAAATAGTATCATTACAAAATTTTTATCTATTTCAAAAACACGTGAATTTACAAGAGAACCCTTTCCAATTAATACATTTTTACGTGATTATATTCAACAGTTACTAGCTAGCGAAGTCTTTTTACATAACATTTCAATTGATTATAATTTTTCTACCGAATTAGATGATATTTTAGTTCATATTGATCGTCATGAACTTGTGCAAGTTTTTTTAAACTTATTCCAGAACGCTGTCGATGCTCAAGGAGAAAAAAAACTTTCTATCCAAATTACTAGTTACCGCCTAGATAATTTTGTTCGTATTACTTTTACTGATAATGGAACTGGTATTCCATCAGCGATTCAAGAATATATATTTGATCCATTCTTCTCAACAAAAGATTCCGGTACAGGACTCGGCTTGGCAGTAACGAAAAAAATTATTCAAAATCATAACGGTACATTAAAAATGACTAGTAATGAAGATGGTACTACTTTTACTATTTCAATTCCAATCTTACCTAAAACAGCCCTTGAAAGATTAAATCAAGACAAATAAAATCCAATCCACGAACTGCATGTCAATTGTTAAATCCCTTAACAATCGACATGCAGTTTTTTATGTTGAACTTTTCTTCTTTACATTATATGAAACCTTCTCTATATCTTACTTATTTGTTTGCCAAGCGGGCCAATTTCTTATTTTTTTAGAAATGGTAGTTTGTCCATCACGGATTTAGTATAAATTTCATTTTAATATATAGTAATGACTATTGATTCTATGAAAGAAAGGAATGAAAAGATGAACAATAAAAATAAAGGAAAAGTATTTTATGGTAATGACTGTTGCGAAGTCAGAGCTTGTAGTCATATTAACATCTCTAAGTCCGAACTTACAGAATTCGTTAGACTTCTTCAAGCTCTTGGCCAAGCTATTCAAGCTGTCTTTCAAAACCCTTCTCAAAATAATATCGATAACTTAATCGCTGCCCTAAATAACTTACAAAAATTTCTCAATTGCTTAGATTTATCTCCAGCACAAAAACAAATTGGAAATTCTATCATTGCTAATCTATTAACTATTTTAAGAACAACACCTTTCTCATGCGGAGCGTTGTACGTTGAACTACAAAGCCTGCTTAATTATTTATTGTATATCGCTAAGTTATTCAAAGTAGATTGTTGTACGACCGACAAACTAGTTAAACTCATAACAGAGATCCAAGCTATCCTAGTTCAATACGGGTCAGGATGCCTTGGAGGAGGAGGAGCAACTGGTGCTACCGGTGCTACTGGCGCAACAGGTGCTACTGGACCTCAAGGACCGGCGGGTGCTCAAGGTGCTACTGGGCCTCAGGGACCGGCAGGCGCTCAAGGCGCTACTGGACCTCAAGGGCCTCAAGGCGCTCAAGGACCAGCAGGTGTTCAAGGACCAGCAGGGGCTACCGGCGCTACCGGGCCTCAAGGACCTCAAGGCGTTCAAGGACCTGCAGGGGCTACCGGCGCTACCGGGCCTCAAGGACCTCAAGGCGTTCAAGGACCGGCGGGCGCTACCGGCGCTACCGGGCCTCAAGGACCTCAAGGACCAGCAGGGGCTACTGGTGCTACCGGGGCTCAAGGACCTCAAGGCGCAACAGGTGCTACGGGTGCAACAGGACCAGCGGGTACGCCAATTCCTGTAACGATCGCGGCAATCGGAAACTCAAATCCACAAACTATATCCCCTGGAACAAACATCCAATTCAACCAAGTGTTTGAATTAACTAATATCGCTTTCAACGATACTTCAGATACTTTAACAATTTTAGAAACAGGCGTATATGATATTAGTTTCTCAGCGTCTACAACTTTCCCAGGATCTTCACCGTTTGGGTTTGGTATTTCGTTCAATGGCCAACCACCTACTCGTAATTTCTCAACTAACGTTATCGGTAGTGCTGTTTCTTTCTCTACAATCGTTACTTTACAAGCTGGTACAACGATTGCTGTACAACCTACAGCAAACACTATTTCTATTCCAAACACAGGCGATACAACTGCAACACTATCTGTATTCCGAATTTACTAATTTTCACTCAATAAGTATATTTATAATAGTATGTATTGTTTAACCGTGCATTAAATCTCTCTTTATATAGAAAGGAGCACTTATTTGGGAGGATAGGTGCTCCTTCTTTACGTTTCTTTACTTCAAATTTACTCTATCTTAATCCTCATTTTGTATGATAAATAGTGAAGTCAAAGATATGAAAGAGGGATGAAAATGAGAGTTATGTCACTAATACGCATTTGGCTTGCACTTATGGTATGCATTATTTTATGTGTAGGATTTTTTTTAACTCTAAAATATTCCACTATATCAAAAGCAGAGAGAAAAACTGCTCCATACAAACTTCTATATACGAAACAAAGCAACATCCCTTATTCCAATGCCACAAAGAATGAAAAAAAAGTTATAAAAGGGATGCTTATTACGAAAGCTTCTAGTTCCGAGGCGTTACTCCAAATTGCTGAAACGATTAAAGATCAGTATACAAATAAAAAAGTCGATGAAATTACACTTTCTATCCACAATGAAAATAGCGGTAATTACGAAGAAGAATTACCTTACGAACCTATTAGTAAAGGCCAAATAATCGTCACATACGATTCCGAATCCTTTGGCAGTACGAATATTATACTTCACGAGTAATATCATGTATCTCAATAGATATGGATTAATAGCTAATGAAGATAGACAAAACTCTCTATCGATTAAAATTTTATGTTGTTTTTATACAAAAAAAGAGGCGAATTTCGTTATTCGCCTCTTTCTTTTACCAAAATGAAGGAATCCATTCTTTCACTTTATCAAGCCACTCTTGTTGCTCTTGTTTTCGTTGTTGTTCCTCTTCTTTCCTTCTCTTCTCTTCTTCTTTTCTTCGTTTTTCCTCTTCTATTGTAGTCAATTGTTTTTTATAATCAGCCTCAGATATGAGCGATAACTGAAATGCTTTTTGAGCTGGATTTGCGTTCGCTTTTTTCATAATATCCCGGAACATTGTCGTCGTAATTTGACTACCACCCGGAACATAATGATCGCTATCGGTTTTATCATATCCTACCCAAATCGCACCTACCAAATCTGGTGTGTATCCAACAAACCATGAATCCTTTGCACCGGTGCTCGGGCCATTTACAATTTGAGTAGTTCCTGTCTTACCTGCCGTATCAACATTATTAACTTTCGCCTTTTCGCCCGTTCCCTTTTCGACAACACCTTTTAATAAATATGTCATTTTTTGAGAAACTTTCTCGCTCGTCACTCGTGTCTCTTTCTTATACCACTTTCCAAGCGTTTCACCTTCAGCATTTTGTATCTCCCTAATTGCATGAGCTTCCACTTGGACTCCGTCATTTGCAAATGTACTGTATGCTTGAGCCATTACAAATGGAGAAGTCCCCACATGCATACCGCCTAAAGCAATCGGATACGTACGATCTTCTGGCACTAATGGAATACCAAATCGCTCTAAAGATTTCAATCCTTTATCTAATCCAATTTGTTCTAATAGCCACACAGCTGAAACATTATACGACTTTGCTACGGCTTCATACATTGTTACATCACCGTGAAAAGTATGATCGCTATTTTGTGGTTTATATTCTTTAATGTTAAATGGTTCATCTTTTAATATATCGTATACTTCATATCCTTGTTCTAACGCTGGTACATATACAGCCAAAGGTTTTAACGTTGAGCCAGGTTGTCTTTTTAATTGGGTTGCATGGTTAAACTGTAAAAACTGATACGGCCCTCTGCCTCCAACTAAAGCTGGTACACCACCTGTTTTGGGATTCATAAGAACTACACCCGTTTGCATGAGTTGGTCTGAGCCACTATCTTTGAAATAACTATCATTATTCACAACGTCTTCTACGGCCTGTTGTTTTTTCGGGTCAAGCTCTGTATAAATACGATAACCACCTGCTAAAATTTCATTTTGTGTTAATTCGTACTTGTCCATCGCCTCTCTAACAATATAGTCTACATATTGAGAGTATTTTCCCTTGTATTTATCATCAACGCCACGTTTTAACACAAGTCCACTCTCTTTTTCTTTATTATACTGTTCGTCCGAAATATACCCTTGCTCTTTCATTAAACTTAATACGACATTACGTCTTTCAATTGACTTGTTAAAGTTTTTATAAGGTGAATACGCAGATGGTGCTTTAATCAAGCCCGCAATCGTTGCTGCTTCTGAAATTGTTAAATCTTTTACATCTTTATCAAAATAAGATTTAGCTGCCCTTTTTATACCCCAAGCACCTTCACCAAAATAAATTTGGTTCATATACATTTCAATAATTTCATCTTTCGTATACGTACGCTCTATTTTTTTTGTTAAAAAATATTCCTTAATTTTTCGAGAGTATGTGCGATCCTGTGTCAGAAATACATTTTTCGCAAGTTGTTGTGTAATTGTACTTCCCCCTGCTACAACTTCTCCTGCTGTAATATTTTTAAAAACTGCACTTATAATTCCACTATAGTAAATCCCGTGATGGTTAAAAAATTCCTTATCTTCTACTGCAACAATGGCCTGAACCATAATATCAGGAATATCTTTCTTTTTTACGCCTTCTGTTTTAGAAGAAGCTAATTTAGTCGCAACTTCATTATTTGCATCATAAATTAAGGTCGGCTGCGGAACAGCCTGCTTTAATTCAGATATGTCTTGAATAGAAATTATTATATTTATAGCAATAAATAGAGTAGCGAGCAAACTTCCTAATACAATTAATGAATTACGAAGCTTCTTCCTCTTGTTGAACCACTCCTGCATTTTTTTTAAGTGAGTGTTCTTCAATTTCATTCGTTCACTTCCTTCGTTTGTTTACACTCTTCTTTTCAAAAGGAAGAATATACCTCCTTTTGAATTTATTATAATAACGTAGTCTTTCCTGTAGTGTAAAGCTTTTCTTTCACATTCATACTTTTTGCAAGAAAAGGACATTCTACAAGTAAGATATTCAATATTGATTATTAATATTATTAATACAACAATAAGAGTTATGTTAAGTTTTTGTAAACTTTTCGATAAAATGTTTTAAAAAACGACAGTTTTTTGTTAGAATTGACTAGCCAATATATTTTACATATATTACTTTTGTGGGGGTAACTAATAATGGTCTTTAAATCAAAAAAAGATAAATTTTCTGAAATGTTAATGAATGTTTCCGAAAATTTAAAAGAAGGCGCGCAGTTTTTCGTGGAGTATAAAATTAAAAATGCTAGCGATTTAAAAGAGTTTTCTATGCGCATGAAAGAGTATGAGTCAAAAGGTGACTCATTTATTCACGAAATCATTATGGAGCTAAACAAAGCGTTTATTACTCCTATTGAACGTGAGGACATCCTACAGCTTGCAATGAGTATGGATGATGTATTAGACGGATTAGATCATAGTGCTGGTCTATTCGAAATGTATTCTATTACAGAAGCTGATGAATACATGATTAAATTCGTAGAAGCAATTAATCAATGTGCGATTGAAATTGCAAACTCTGTTGAATTAATGTCTAACAAAAAATTAGTCGACATTCGTACAAATGCGATTAAGATTAAAGATTATGAATCACAATGTGATGATATTCGCCGTCACGCGATTAAGCACTTATTCTCTCGTGAAAAAGATCCAATTAAGATCATTCAATACAAAGAGATTTACGAAGAGCTTGAAGAAGTAGCGGATAGCTGCCAAAGCGTTGCAAACGTATTAGAAACAATTATTATGAAGAACGCGTAAGGAGTTTGATCATGGATACACTCTTGATACTGACCGTTTTAGTAGTCATTTGCGCTTTAGCTTTTGACTTTATTAATGGATTTCACGATACAGCAAACGCTATTGCAACGGCTGTTTCAACGAAAGCTCTAAAGCCTAGACATGCAATTATTATGGCAGCTATTATGAACTTTTTAGGTGCGATGACATTTACAGGTGTAGCAAAAACGATTACGAAAGATATTGTTGATCCGTTCGCTTTACAAAATGGTTCTCTTGTAATTTTAGCTGCTTTACTTGCGGCAATAGCATGGAATTTGATTACTTGGTACTACGGTATTCCAAGTAGTTCTTCGCATGCAATCATTGGCTCCATCGCAGGTGCAGCTATCGCTGCTGCTGGTTTTAGTTCATTAAACTTTAAAGGATTCATAAAAATTATTGAAGCTTTAATCATTTCACCAATTATCGCATTTGTTATTGGTTATATCGTATACAGTATTTTTAAAGTCGTCTTTAAAAACTTTAATTTAACGAAGACGAACAAAAAATTCCGTATATTCCAGATTTTCACTGCTGCATTACAAGCTTATACACATGGTACGAATGATGCGCAAAAAGCAATGGGAATCATTACAATGGCTCTTATGGCGAATAGTTATCATACTTCTAGCGATATCCCGTTCTGGGTACAATTATCTTGTGCCATTGCAATGGGTCTTGGTACTTCTGTCGGCGGATGGAAAATCATTAAAACTGTCGGTGGACAAATTATGAAAATTCGTCCTGTAAATGGTGTAGCTGCTGATTTATCATCATCTCTTGTTATTTTCGGGGCAACATTCATTCACTTACCAGTTAGTACGACGCACGTTATCTCTTCTTCTATTTTAGGGGTTGGTGCTTCTCATCGTGTGAAAGGTGTAAAATGGGGAACTGCAAAACGCATGTTAATTACTTGGGTTATTACACTTCCTATTTCAGCTTCTTTAGCTGCTTTATTTTATTCTTTATTACACTTAATCTTTTAATTAAAAGTCGTCTTCCTTATTTTTCTAGGAAGACGACTTTTTTGTGAACAAAGCTTTTTCCCATGAAAAAGCGTGTATAATAATTGGTGGATAAGTTATATAGAGGAGTTGGCAATTTTGGAATACATCATGTTACTTTTCATCGGGCTAATCGCCGGGACAGTCGGGAGTCTAGTCGGACTTGGCGGCGGAATTATTATTGTTCCGTTATTAATCGGATTACACAGCCTATCACCACAACTTGCAGTAGGAACCTCAATGGTAACAGTCGTTTTTACAGGACTATCTTCCACCCTTACTTATATGAAGCATAAACGAGTAGATTACAAAAGTGGACTTATTTTATTTATCGGGAGTGGCCCTGGTGGTATCATCGGCTCGTGGGCGAATAAATTTTTAAACCAAGATACATTTTCTTTATATTTTGGGATTTTTCTTATTTTTGTCTCCATTCTTCTTATGTTACGAGACAAATTAAAACCCCTTTCTTTATCAAATATGACTGTAATCAAGCGCTCTTTTACAGATAACGAAGGAAACACTGTACACTATCAATTCCCACCGCTTCTCGCTATCTTTATCGCCTTTATAGTTGGTTTTATATCTGGGTTATTTGGAATTGGGGGCGGTGCTTTACTTGTTCCAGCAATGATGCTACTTTTTGCATTCCCAGCACATATTGCTGTAGCAACTTCGATGTTTATCGTATTTCTATCAGCAATTGTAAGTTCTGCAACTCACATCTCCCTTGGAAATGTCAGCTGGATTTACGCATTAATTCTTATTCCTGGTGCATGGATTGGTGGAAAAATCGGGGCATATATTAATACAAAATTAAGCGGTAACGCCGTAATTAATTTATTACGTATCACATTAATTATTCTTGGGACTAGATTAATCATTACTTCTTTTTTATAACGTGTTCTTTTTAGAATGCGTTTTTTCTTATACACATGAATATAAAAATCCTCCTAAGAGAACAAATAAAATTAAACAAACACATAATAACATGTAATTGGAAATATGTACTTTCTTCACGTTGACCACTCCTATAACTGCGACTGTTACCTTTATGATAGCGAAAAAATAATTTACTTGCAGTTACAAAGTGCTAACAATGCAAAATCATTTATTACAAATTTTATCCTTATATTTCATTTCTTTGTATATTCTATCGTTTTAATAAAAAAAGATGTCATATTGACATCTTTTTAGTGAAGAAGTGACCATCCCATAAAGTCTTCATGTACTTGGCACGCCCTCTTATCATTTCGATCATACAATTCAGCATAACTATCTGTTTCTTCATCATAAGCCATCGTATAAATAATTTGGCCATCCACTTCAACGGATAACACGACTCCACCTTTCATCTCTTCTACATGAATGATGGCATTTGCCGGAATTCTCATATCCGTCATTTTTATCGCATCTAACAATATACTAAACCCCCTACAGCGTATTCATTGCTAGTACTATTACACACTAAATAGTATACTACTGTAATAGCATATATTTCGTCAATGAAATTGCTGTTTAAATAGCATATTGTCTTTATACATATACACTAAAAAATAGAAATGTTTAATAAACGGGGGGCTAACATTGATTCTACACAAAGGAGATGTACTATTCCGTCAAGGTGAGGACGGTCCTTTATATTTTATAAAAACAGGTTTATTAAAAGTAGTAAGGATAGAAGAAGATGGAACACCATTTCTATTTAACATTATCGTTCCAGGAGAAACGATACCTCACCATTCCTTAATTTCACCGAAGGAATATCACGGTACAGCAATCGCTTTAATGAAAACGGAAGTTGAACCTATAATTAGCAATGAGTGGTACAATCAACTTCAAGCGGATCCTGCATCATATGCAAATATCGCTATGCAATTACAGTCAAAATTAAGAATGATGCAGCAACGTATCGACCAATTGACGACCGTCTCTCCAAAAGAACGTCTTCATCGCTTACAAGAATGGTTCACACTATATTTAGGTGACATTCCTATATATGAAATATTAACACAAACTGAAATTGGTCAGCTCATCGGTATACGCCGCGAAACGGTAAATCGATTATTGCGAGAACAAATAAAAAACGAGGTGAAATAATACCTCGTTTTTTTGCTTCTTCAAACTCCATCTATTGTAAGCTTGCTGCTGGACCGAAAAATTCATAATGAATATGCTCTTGTTTCACACCTAAATCAGTTAATGTAGCATTTATATGCTTCATAAATGCTACTGGACCACAGAAATAAAATTCTGCTTCCGTTGTCGGAATAATCGTTTGCAGCCATTCAGCTTCAATCAAACCTTCTTTATCAAAGTTTTTCATTTCCAGATCTTTTTCAGTCGGCGCCGAATAGCAAGTGTATGCTTTCACTTGTTCGTATTCATTATCTACTGCCTCAACGTGTTCTTTCATTGCATGTGTATTACTATTTAGTGCTGCATGAACAAAACATACATTACGTTTTGAATCTTGTTCAATTAACGTATTTAGCATACTCATCATTGGTGTAATACCTACTCCACCACTAATTAGGACAACTGGTAATGTTGAATCCATATTTAATACGAAATCTCCCGCTGGTGCACTTACTGGTAACATATCGCCTTCTTTTACATGATCATGTAAGTAATTAGATACTTTACCGTCCGGTGTATCTACACCTTTTTCTTTCTTGACACTAATACGATAATATTCTTTTCCAGGAGCATCTGATAAGCTATATTGACGATTATGTGTATATGTTTCACCTTCAATATTGATTTGAACCGTTACATATTGTCCTGGGATGAATGAAGAAACTTTCCCTCCATCTTCAGGTTTCAAATAAAATGACGTAATAACATCGCTTTCCTTCACTTTTTTTACAACTACAAAGTTACGGAAATCTTTCCATCCACCTTCTTTATGTGCCGCTTCTTCATACATCTCTGCTTCAATACTAATGAATGCATCAGCAATGACACCATAAGCTTCTCCCCATGCGTTTAAAACTTCATCAGGTGCACCTGCGACCTCTTTAATTGCGCGTAGTAAACATGTACCTACAATCGGGTAATGCTCTGCTTTAATACCTAAACTTCTATGCTTATGACCAATTTGTTTTACAACTGGAATAATAACTTCTAAATTATCAATGTACGTTGCAGCTGCATAAACAGCATTCGCTAACGCTTGTTGTTGTCTTCCCTTTTTCTGATTTGTATGATTGAAGATATTCAATAGCTCCGGATGTTCCGAAAATAAAATTTCATAAAATCTCGTTGTAATTTCAACGCCTTTTTCCTGTAATAATGGTACTGTTGACTTTACGATTTCAATTGTTTTTTCACTTAACATTGTATCCCACTCCTCTATTTCCTTAACTGTTTTTAGTTTAACCGAATTGTATAATACAGATTGTGATTTTAATCACTATTAACACGGTGTTTTTGTGAAAAATATATGAACATTGCACTTACAAAAGAAAATAAGCTAACTAGCTTATCATTTCAACAATATTTTTCTATACATTCCTCGTTGGCAAATGTTCTTGTAAAACCATATACCCTTCATAAGCTGCGTAACCGAGTATAGCCATTAATCCGATATAACAAGCAAATGCTGTCCATTTCGTTTTCGTATCCACTTTGTAATAGTTTTCCTGTTGTCTCTTGTCTGCATCCCATTCCTGTAATTTTCTTTCTGACATTTCAAATGCTTCTCGTATATGAATTGTATGTGTTTCTTTTTCATCTTCATATGGGACGTAATCAAGTGGCTCAAACTTTGGTAAAAGATATTCTAACACTTCAATCTTTTGAAGTTCTCCTGTTTTTAATTCTTTCTCTCTTTCTTTTTGCCTTAATACATTTATTTCATGTTGCATCATATATATATTCCGATGCACTGCACCAGTTTCTTTTAACTCTTCTTCAAGCCTTGCAACATATTCTTTCATTCCATCAATTTTATATCCTAATTCCTTAATTGGCTCATCTCTCTTTATTACTCTATACAATTCCATACAGCCGATAATAAAAATAAATCCGCCCAAAATACTTTTAAAATAAATTGAATACCCAAGTAGTAAAACAAGCCCCGCTCCCCAAATTTTCGTACTTACAACTGAAATAATCCGTCCCCCGTCTAACGGAGAAACCGGAATTAAATTAAAGAAATTAATCATACTTCCGAGTAAAATAATGAGCGCCCAAAACGGCTCTTTCGTTATCATATAAAGTGGAATAGCCGGTAAAAATGAAAGTAATCCGAAAAGAGGTCCCATATAGGCAATATATGCTTCATCTTTTGCATTTTTAGGCATCTCTTTCATCCCAATAAGAGCGCCCATAAATGGAATAAATATTGCTGGCGATGTTGGTATACCTTTTACCTTTTCTTTTCGCAGCCCATAAATGACCCATTTCATGAATAAATAACAAATAAATGAGCGCTACCCCAAATTGCCAACCATATATAACTGCGTACGCACCAAGTGATAGAAACATACTAAATACCGTTGAAAACTTTGCTAATTTAAAAATTGCAAATACCCACTTTAACTTAGAAAGTAAAAATAACCCTATTGCAACAATAATTCCCCATAATCCTTTTTTATTATTTTTCATATTCCTCTCCTTTATCTTTCATTAATGAATGATATACATTCATCAAAGCTTGTTCTTTTTTCTATTATGACATATTTTTTTCTATTGTTAGAAATAATGTTTATATAATCCATTTTTAGCCAAAAATATAAATAAAAGGAGGTGCGCACAATTGAATTTACAATCTCTCATAATAGGAGCTCTATCTTTTTTAGCCTCAACTCTTATTTTTTATACCGTTAGTTACGTGTTACTATTAGATTTGTTGCCCAATCACGTATTTATTGCTCTTATCATCCTTTCCGCTCTTATGATTTCTTTTCTTATTACACGAAAATCAATGAATGAGCCATCTGCAAAAGCAAAGTAATAGAGAGGGGGGGTTCCCCTCTCTATTATCATTTCCTAGGAAAGTTCATATAGAATTGAGGAGTTTATCTCGAATAACGTTTCACCTTATCTTTGTAAATTCATTTTTTCACCATAATCTTTAACAATTTGAATAATATTTTGAAAAACACCTATTTTTTCTTGTTTACTATTTAATATTTTCAAATCATAATTTTCATAATATGTTTCTAATGACTTTAATTGTGATTCTGAAGCACCTTGTACCGGAACAGTAGCATGCAATTCATACTGTTTATATCCTTCCTTTACCTTTTCTCCTAAGATTTTTCCACTCTCTTTTGCTCCAATTAATTTTTGAACTTTTTCTGGAAAAATGACCTGCAAATAGTATTCTTGTTCCTTCTCTAACTTGTTGTATAGTGATTGTGAAATCGTATACCGTACTGTATAATTCACTTTTTGATCGCCCGCTTTAATATGGAACGCGGTAATCTGCAAATCTTTTTTTGTTACTTCCGTTAAAGGACCTGCCTGTGTTTCATCTTCTTTTTGTTCTGATACATTTGGAAATATAGCCAAAAGCTTTTCTGTATCTTTTTTATTCAGCATATACATAGCTTTCTTATGTTGTACCCATCCTCGTCTGTCTTCTCCTCTTAGCCATGCATAATACGTTTCTTTCTTCCCATCTCTACTAATTTGTATTTCATATTCAGGTTCACCAAAGCTACCTGTTATTTCTTGTTTCTCAGCTTTATCTATAATGTCTATTACTACCTTAGCTTCTGATTCCTGTAACTTTTTCTCTTTATGTTTTTTTTGTATAACGGTTACCTCTATTGTTTCTTTCACTTCATTCACCGTCTCTTCCACTTTTTTTGTTTCTTTTTTTTGCTCAACTTGACTACAAGATGCTAGTAACATAACAAATAACAGCAATACATATTTCATTTTCAACTTAATCCTCCTTTTACAATAAGAAACTCTTATAATCTTCATACAAAAAACAAAAACGTGACACACTATAAAATACGCTATACTAAGCATTGAAAGGAGGTCTTTTTCATGTCCATTAATTTTCACGATGCAAATAATAAATACACATACGCACAGCGAAACGCCCATATTTCTTGGAGAGAAATGATAAAAAATATTACAGACGTACAAAATAAACGAATAATTGATATCGGCTGTGGTGGCGGGATTTATACGAAAGAACTTGCTCTTATGGGAGCAGAAAGTGTTGTTGGGCTTGATTTTTCAAAAGAAATATTACAGGCTGCAAAAGAAAATTGTAGCGGATTTTCAAACATTTCTTTCATTCAAGGTGATGCACATAGCGTCCCATATCCTAATGATACATTCGACATTGTTATTTCGCGCGCAGTTATTCATCATTTACAAGACGTTCCTACATTTCTACGTGAAGCTTCTCGTATATTAAAGAAAAACGGTGTACTTATTGTACAAGACCGAACTATTGAAGATTGTACGATCCCTGGAAGTCCCGAACACATCCGTGGATATTTTTTCTCTATCTTCCCAAAACTCATTGAAATAGAATCAAAAAGACGTCCAAAAACCACCACGATACAGCAAGAATTACAAAAATATTTTCTTCACGTTTTCCCGACTCAAACACAATGGGAGATACGAAAAATACATGGTTCTGTACAGGCATTATTGCAAGATTTATCACCTCGAACAGGCCGATCCATTCTATATGAACTAACAGATTGTGAACTTTCTCAACTTCTACAACAAGTAAAGACCGCCTTACAAAACGTCTCTCCTATTATCGAAAGAGATCGTTGGACCATTTGGAGCGCCATGAAGTTGTAAGGAAGGAAGCCTCACAAAATAATGTGAGGCTTCCTTCTTTCATAATCTAATTTTGCAACACTCTTGATATCCTCCACTTCTGGCCTGTGCACTTCCACACTTCGGACATACTAAATATCTAGACTGATTTGTCAACAAACTACCTTTTTGAAAGAGTAAAACTTCTGCTTGTTTAAACGAACGCGAATAATA
The DNA here is from genome assembly GCF_027716745.1 of Bacillus cereus group sp. Bc010. Classification (NCBI taxonomy): domain Bacteria; kingdom Bacillati; phylum Bacillota; class Bacilli; order Caryophanales; family Bacillaceae; genus Bacillus; species Bacillus cereus group sp. Bc010. The sequence goes on along the minus strand of NZ_JAQFUY010000004.1, from coordinate 48,735 downwards.
TAACCACATAAAACCAATTATAGCAATAATGCCAAATAATACTCCCATCGCAAGCATTTCAGTCACCTCTTTTGGTTTGTTCTTTCCAGCAAGTGGATTGTTGTATTATTCTCTCTAAATTCAAACAATCCCTTCTTTACTCCTATAAATATCAACTTTCTCTATAAATTTTACAATTCTCCGCAAATTTTTACTTCTGTTTTACAATTCAATTTACATCAACTATTCATTCCAAAACAAATAACATTTCCACATATATATATTTTATTAAAAAATATATTGACTTTCTAAAAAAAAAATGTAACAATACTTTCAGAATACTTGAATAAAAATTCATTGACGAGAACGAGTACGTTATAGGACTGTCCCCCAGAGAGTTGGCGATTTGCTGAAAGCCAACGTTCAGTGCGTAGCCGAAAATCATCTCCGAGAAGTAGAACCGAATGTTATAGTAAGTTCTTACCGGCTGTCCCCCGTTACAAGGAACACGTATCATGTTGTACGTTGCAGAGCCGTATACATATAGAATTATTTCTACATGTATAAATTAGGGTGGTATCGCGGGTAAATATAACTCGTCCCTTTCTTTAGGGACGAGTTTTTTGTGTTCTTACAAATGAATTTTAAAAAAGGAGGAAAAACAATGAACACTGTATCAAAAAAACATATTTTTTTCACGGGTCTTATGCTATTTTCTTTATTTTTTGGGGCAGGTAATTTAATTTTCCCTCCCATGCTTGGACAAAATGCAGGCGAAAACTTTTGGCCGGCAATGATTGGATTTTTACTAACAGGAGTCGGTTTACCACTACTAACAGTTATCGCAATTTCTTTATCAGGAAATGGTATGCAGCAACTTGCAAGTCATGTTCACCCATTATTCGGAATATTCTTTACGGTAGTTGTATACATCGCCATTGGTCCTTCTATGGGTATTCCACGCGTTGCAAATGTCGCTTATGAAATGGGCGTTAGTTCTTTCTTACCAGAAACGATTCGCTCTAGCAGCCTAGCACTTTTTGCATATACAATCATCTTCTTTGCTATCGTATATTGGCTGAGTTTGAATCCATCTAAACTTGTAGATCGTATCGGAAATATATTAACACCTATTTTATTACTCTCTATTTTCTTATTGTTTGTTAAAAGTGTATTTACACCACTTGGACAATCAGGACCTGCAATGCAAGAGTATCAAACTTCTCCGATTTTCAAAGGCTTTATGGAAGGATACTTAACGATGGATACCATTTCAGCACTTGCATTTGGCATTATCGTTGTAAATACCATTCGCTCTAAAGGTGTAAAGGATCGTAAATCCATTGCCATCGCAACAGCCAAAGCTGGACTTATTGCTGCTACTGGCCTCGTACTTGTATATGGTGCGCTTGGCTGGCTCGGTGCAACTAGTGTCTCGCTCGGATATGCAAAGAATGGTGGACAATTACTTACTGTGATCGTACAACAATTATTCGGTCCATATGGTCTGCTTTTATTATCTCTTATCGTTACACTCGCTTGCTTAACAACATGTGTTGGACTTGTATCTGCATGTAGTCAATATTTCTCAACATTATTGACTAAATTTTCATACAAAACATTCGCAAGTATCATTTGTGTATTGGGATTATTAGTTGCCAACTTAGGTTTAACAAAAATCATTTCCATCTCTGTTCCAATTTTACTTGTTGTATATCCAGTTGCGATTGTACTTGTTCTACTATCGTTACTGCATAAATATTTCGGTGGATATCGCTCTGTTTATGTAGGTGCTTTAATTGGCGCAGCAATCGTAAGCGTATTTGATGGATTAAAACAAGGTGGTATTTCAGTTTCATTTATCACATCATATTTTGAATTTATCCCTTTATATAATGAAGGAATAGGTTGGCTAGTACCTGCATTAATCGGAGCTCTTATCGGCCTTACAATCGCTAAGCTAAGCGGCGCGAAAAAAGTTCCCTTACTCACCGAATCTCGTGAAATAAAAGCATCCTAAAAAACTCCCGAAAGGGAGTTTTTTTACATTTGATAAGCAGTATGATTAAAACTGCTTATTTTATACGCTTTCGTATAATAATCGATATTTGTATCCACTGTTTCTACTTTGACAACATCGTAGCACTCTTCTTGCTTTATTAAAAATAAATAGTACTCTTCTGTCGCCTCAACAATTGCAATTTTATCTGTTTCAACATTATATTGTTCACAAAGCGCTTGTAATGCGTTCACATAATCCCCTAGTTTTTTAGACTTATCCATACCGAATATAGTTTGAACTAGCATATACATTCTCCCCTTTGTATGTACTGTTAACAACTTAATGATAGCGCTTACATTTATTGGCGTCAATAAAAAGATTTTGTACAAACTAATAACCAGTGGGGACCACCCCACTGGTTAAAATTTCACTTTATCATTTCGTCAATTGATGTCGAAACGCATAAATAACCGCCTGTGTCCGGTCACTTACATTTAGCTTATTTAATATATTGCTCACATGTGTCTTTACTGTTTTGAGGGCAATAAACAACTCGTCTGCAATCTCTTGATTACTTTTCCCCTCTGCAATTAATAACAAAATTTCAGACTCTCTTTCTGTTAACTCCTCATGCAAAGGTTGTTCTTTCTTCTGACGCATACGAGACATCATTTTACCAGTAACTTTCGGCTCTAATACCGTTTCTCCATCATAAGTAGCTCGTACAGCGTCTGCTATATCACTCGCTCTTGATGTTTTTAATAAATAACTTGTCGCTCCGGCCTCAATAACAGGATACAATTTCTCATCATCTAAAAAGCTCGTTACAACTACAATTTTTGCTTCTGGCCATTCTTGAATAATAGCACGTGTTGCTTCAACACCATCCATCTCATCCATGACAAGATCCATCAAAATAATATCCGGCCTTAATTGCAAAGCTAACTCTGAACCTTTTCTTCCATTTTCAGCTTCTCCAACTACTTCAATATCTGGCTGCGTTGATAAATATGCTGATACACCCATTCGAACCATCTCATGATCATCCACTAGTAATACTTTAATCATGATTCTCCCCCTCTCTCAATCATAATCGGTACTTTTACTTCTATTTGTGTACCTTTATTTGGAAAACTAAGTACCTTTAATGTCCCACCAATTTCATGAACACGCTCTTGTATTGACCTTAATCCGTAAGAACCAGCCTTATTCACTCCTACTTTAAAACCTACACCATCATCAATAATTTTCAATATTGCATATTGATCAATTTTTCGAAGACGCACTTCCGTTTTCTTTGCCTTCGCATGACGTAAAGTGTTAGATAGCGCCTCTTGTACAATGCGGAATAAGTGATCTTCTACACCTTTTTTTAATTGAATCGGTTCAATTAACCATTCAATTTTCATACGTTGCTTTCTAGATAGTTCTGTTAATAATTCTTCTATACCTTCTGTTAGTTTCTTACCTTCTAACTGTACTGGGCGTAAATGAAGAAGCAATGCTCTCATTTCTGACTGTGCATTTACAACCATATTTTCAACGAGCTGTAACTGCTTTTTCGTCGTTTCTGGAAATTCAGCTACTTGTTCATTAATAGCCGACATCATCATCGACATTGCAAAAAGCTGCTGACTTACAGAATCATGCAGCTCCCTCGCCAATCGATGCCTTTCTTGGGAAATCGCTTCTTGTCTCATCTCTTCATTCCAATGAGCTCGTTCATTCGTTACCTTTTGAAAGAGTCCAGCTTGCTCCTCTAATCGACGAGCCAGACCGATTACTTTTCGTTCCACTTCATGAAATTCATCATCTGCAGTAAACGAAACATCACTCGGAAAATTCCCTCGCTCTACTTCAAATAGAAACGTATTTAATCCTTGTATACGCTGCTCTATATAGTAACCGATTGCATATCCTACAATCCCCCCGATAAGTAAACTTGTAGTCATAATAAACAAGCCAATTGGAACAGAAGCGATGGATTCCTTCCATAATAAATCATATACTTGTTGCTCGCTTTTCCATACATATACAATTGTACAAATGAGTGCGATACTAACTGAGGACAACATAGAATAACGAATATACATCCACGAAATATTTTTTTGTTTCTTCATTATACTTTCCTCACTTCCGTATCGCCTACGACAAGCGAAGAAATAATTTTAATACGACGAGGAGCCTCTTTATACTGCTCTGTTCTAAATGTAACATTGCGGTTAAACCCTGTCTCCTCATGACCTGGCAAGAGCACACGTCCGACAATAACAGAATGATTTAAAGACAGTTCAATATCATATGGCACATATAAACGAATATTACCAACGACACCCCGAATAACAATTACCGTTTCTCCTTCTGGAATCATAGCAGTTGTTAAATCTATTTCCACATCACAAGCACCATATTGAACATTAATATCCTCAAGTTCATAAATATGATCCATCATTCGTACATTGCCTACAAACATATTTTTTAAATATGGTTCTGTACGATATATTTGCTTCTCTTCGTCTATAATCCCTTCTTCTTTAATTTCAACCTTCATTGCTTTTTGCTGATGCCCTTGTTGAATCAATTGATAACCAATTAAAGCTAAACAAGCAAATACGACAAGAACAAATGCTGCTGATGAAAATAAGAAGAATAAAAATACGATACCACCGACAAATAAAAATACATTTCCCCGTACATAACGATTCTTTTTACGATAATGCCTTCCAAACATAAGCATAATAAATGCAAAAATGAGACCACCTGGTTCAAAATGTCCAAGTATCATATCAAGAAAAAGACCGAATCCAAATATGATGAGGAGCATCCCCATTAATTGTGTCTTTGAAAAATGTTTCTTCATTTCAGCTCCCCCCTTCTTGTCACATATACATAGAAGAAAAGGCATTGCTTTCCAACACCTTTTCTCCTATCACTATATCATAAGCCTGTTTTATAATATACTACTATTATTTTGTTAACTCTTTCGCTAACGATACATCATTCTTTTCTTTCATTTCACGCTCCAGCTTTGCAATCTTCATATCAAATGTGTCACGTTCATGCTCCTCGTTCATACGAGTTTCTAAGTCGCGAATATGATCTTCAATTTCTTCAAAGCGTAAGAATGGATTATTTTCATCCATTTTATGCATCGCAGTATTCATACGACGATTTGCATGTGCCATATTTTCACGTGCCATTAATTCCATACGTTTTGCGTGCATTTCTTTTAATTTATTTTTCATTTCAGAAAGACGACGCTCTAGCTCATCAATTTGTTCTACAACACCTGCATACATTTCTTCTAATCGAGTTACTTGCCCTTCATAATAAGCTACTTCTTCTAATGCACGCTCATGTAGTTGTAGTTCGCCTGCTTCTTGAGCGATGATCGCTTGCTTAGATCTTTTATTCACGAAATAACGTGCTTGCTCAAGCTCACGAGCAAAGTTAGATTTTAATGTTTTATGACGCTGAATTAACTTCTCAATTTTTGTTATTTCACGCTCACTATCACGTAAATATTGGTTTAACATAGCAATTGGGTTTTTTCTTTCTTTCTCATCTAACACATTATGAAAATCTGCTAAAATTGCATCGCGTACACGTCCGAATAAAGATTGTTTCATTATAATCTTCCTCTCTTCTACTTTATAAATTTGATTTGATTGATTTTATATTAGTTTTTCATTAACTTGTTCCACTCATCTTCAAAGTTGCTATATGGTTTAGAACTTTCTGGAGCAGAATCAACAACTACATCTTTTTCTTTTTTCCACTCACGGTATCCGTAGTATAAAACTACTAATGCTGCTATACCGATTAATGCTGGGGAATGAGAAAGGGCGATGGACAAGCCGATCAAACCAACAATACCCCAAGCTAACTTTCCAAAAAATGATTGTGCTCGCACAAATGATTTATAGCTCCAGTACACAACTCCTGCTCCGATTGCGAATCCTACAATACCAGCAAGACTACCAAGAGCAATTAAAGCTAAAATACCAGCCGCGATAAACGCTAGAAATTGTTTCATCTTGTGCTTGCCTCCCTTCGATTTGATACTCTTATCTTAACTATTTTTTCTTTTTTCCATAACGAGCTTAAGAACCGTTTTTAACTCAGACTTAAGACCGAGTTGCATTCAGCCTTTTGTAAAAACATACGGTAGCATGGGATCGTTCACTCTTTTCCCGCACATAAAAAGCCGTACAGAGAACATTCTCTGTACGGCTTTCGTTACTTTTCATACACTTCATTTTCATTATGCTGTTTTATGATACTCTTTTTTTCCGCTACTTTAGAAAACCTCGGGAAACCAATTAATATAGAAATGATTCCACATACGCCAACTAAGATTGGATAAAACGCATATGGTAACAGTTCAATTGGAGATAACGCCGCAAATCCTGCTGCTGTTAACATTTGCGCACCATACGGAATTAACCCTTGCACACAGCACGAGAAAAGATCTAATACACTCGCTGATTTACGAGGATCAATTTCATATTGATCTGCAATGTTTTTCGCAAGCGGACCTGTAAAGATAATAGAAATGGTATTATTCGCTGTACACATATTCGTCATACCTACTAAACCAGCTATACCGAACTCTGCTCCTTTTTTTGAACGAATGTTACGCGTTAAAATATTCATTAAATATTGAATGCCACCATTATATTGAATCAATTCGACCATACCGCCAATTAAAATAGCAAGTAATACTAACTCCATCATACCGCCCATTCCAGTCGTTACACTTTTAAAGAAACTCTCTAACGTATAACTTCCATCTAAAAGACCGATAACCCCAGATAGTACAGTTCCACCAGTTAACACGATAAGTACATTCCAACCAAGTAGCGCTGTAATAAGTACTCCTGCATACGGTAAAATCTTTATCCAGTCAAAGCTATGCGTTTTAATCTGCGTATCGCTTCCTAAAGTAATGATTACTAATAGTACAATTGTAATAATAGCTGCTGGTAATACAATTAAAAAGTTCGTTTTAAACTTATCTTTCATTTCTGTTCCTTGTGAACGTACAGCTGCGATTGTTGTATCTGAAATAAATGATAAATTATCACCAAACATCGCTCCGCCAACAACAGTAGCCATCGTAAGTGCAATTGAGATATCAGTTTGCCCACTAATACCTACAGCAATTGGTGCTAATGCAGCAATTGTTCCCATTGAAGTTCCCATCGCTAATGAAATAAATGCTCCTATAACGAAAATGCCAGCTACGATAAATCCTTGTGGTAAAATCGATAACGCTAAGTTAACTGTAGAATCAACGCCACCCATCCCTTTTGCTGTTTCAGAAAATGCTCCTGCCAGTACAAAAATCAGAACCATAATCATAATGTCTGGGTTCCCTGCACCTTTAGCAAATCGTTCCACTTTTACATGAAAACTTTCTTTACGATTCATTGCTAAAGCGACTCCTACAGCAATTGAAATTGCTACAAGTATCGGCAATTTATAGAAATCACCTGTAATAATTCCAGAACCAATAAATAGCGCCAAAAATATCCCAAGTGGTAATAATGCCAAACCATTTCCTCTCGTTTCTTTCAAAGTACCATCTCTCCCTAGTTTCAACCTTTTTCTAATGAATAACAAAAGACCTCTTCCAACGAGAAGAGGTCTTATACATCTATAAGAAACGCTCTTCTCATCTTTCAAGCATATGCTTGCTGGATTTGGCACAGCACTCTGAAATCGAGTCCGCTGCCGAGGCATCGTAGGGCCAGTCCCTCCGCCTCTCTTTATAAGAAGGTTTCATATTTATTTTTTAATAATAATTTCTTCCCTAACTTTACTCGCTTACAAAACAAAAGTCAATTATTTTTTGTATAGATTTTTTTGGTAATTATACAAAAATTTGAATACAATAATCATTTTAACTTTTTGATTTCTTCTTCCAATATTGAAATCCAATAAAATTCACTATTTTTTATTGCAGCTATGATCCATTTCGTAGTGTACCAAGCTAACTCATACTCTTCTTTTGTAACATCGCCACTTTTATAAGCATCCTCTAGCTCATCTTCATCGAGTACATACATTTTACCATTCGGTAATAACACTACATCTAAATATAAATCATCAAAATATGGTAAGCCACAGTCATCTATTTCATATTCTTTCGCCACATCGATATAATATTGCACTAATTTTTTCTGATCATCTAACATAGCTGTAATCGCAAAGTTTTTCCCATCTATGAAATATTGAATCCACGTATACTGATTACCAGCAATACAAAGTTCCTTACCATCATATGCTTTAAAACTAGGTTCTCTCACCTTTTTTATTTCCAGTATTCCTAGCATTCCTTCTTCTATTTGCTTAACAGTATAATCCCTCTCTATTAGTCGCTTCCACGAAGAACCGTCACCATATTTACGTTTCATTTCGTCTGCTCCCTTTCTATATAGAAAAGCCCCCACATATTATGTGAGAGCTTGTTCAAATTATAATTAAGCTGCTTGCTTATTAGAAATTTCTTTCAAGTAGGCTTGTCCTTTTTCAGCGTCATACTGACCTTCCCACTTAGACATAACTACAGCTGCTAAAGAGTTACCTACAACGTTAACTGCTGTACGGGCCATATCTAAAATACGGTCAATACCAGCAATAAAGGCTAAACCTTCAGCTGGAATACCTACTGTACCAAGTGTCGCTAATAATACAACGAATGATACGCCAGGTACACCCGCAATACCTTTTGATGTAAGCATTAATACAAGTAATAATGTAATTTGTTGTGTAATAGATAAATCAATACCATACATTTGTGCTAAGAAAATAGCCGCAATTGCTTGATATAAAGTTGATCCATCTAAGTTAAATGAATAACCTGTCGGAATAACAAAAGATGTAATTGCCTTTGGACAACCAAACTTCTCCATTTTCTCCATGATTTTTGGTAAAACTGTTTCTGAACTTGCTGTAGAGTACGCTAAGATCAGTTCATCTTTTAAAATCTTAAAGAATTGGAAAATGTTAATTCCAAATATTTTCGCTGTAATTCCTAATACGACTACAACGAAGAAAATCATTGCTCCGTATACTACAATTAATAATTTCCCTAATGGAATTAATGAAGAAAGACCAAATGTAGAAACTGTAACTCCAATTAACGCAAATACACCAAATGGTGCAAATTTCATAACTTGGTTTGTTACGTAAAACATTGCATCAGCTACACCTTGGAAAAATTGAAGAACCGGTCTTCCTCTTTCACCAATTGCCGCTACACCTAAACCAAATAATACAGAGAAGAATATAATAGCAAGCATATCTCCGTCAGCTAATGACTTTACAATGTTTGTTGGAACAATATTTACAAATGTATCTGCAAACGAATGACTTTGTACTTGCTCTGTCGTATGTGTATATTTCGAAATATCTGTCTTTGTTAACTGCTCCATATTCACGCCTTTTCCCGGTTGGAAAATATTCGCAATTAATAGACCGACAATAATTGCAATTGTTGTAATAATTTCAAAGTAAATAATTGTTTTTCCGCCTAGTCGACCTAATTTTTTAACATCGCCAACACCAGCAACCCCAACAACAATACTCGCTACAACAATCGGTACAACGATCATTTTAATTAATCGGATAAAAATATCACCAATTGGTTGTAAATAGCTCACCACTGCCGGATTGCCAAAGAAAATCGCCCCAACTGCAATACCTAGCGCAAGACCAATTAAAATTTGCCATGCAAGTCCTATTCTTTTCATATTTGTTGTAACCCCCTCTTCGATGTTTCACTCTATCTCTCATTCTATCTATCTCTATAAAACTTGAAATTAAGAGTATTACATATTATTCGACAATTCACTACATTTTGTCCCTGTTAAAAATCATAAATCAAAATTTAAAATCTGACAACAAAATAAGTTTGCCCGAACGCAAATAATTTTCTTGACAAAAATAAAACCCATGTCAGAAAACCTAACATGAGAACGATTCCTTACCAGTGTTTTATTAAATGTATAACTAATATTTCACTACATAAAACAATTTCACTTTTTCCTTTATTTTACAAGAAACTCTAAAAATACACCCTTGTTACACAAATATAAAAAATGCATCTGCAGTGAAATTTATCGCTGAAAAATGATAAATTCCGACAAAACTTAGTAATTTTATAAAATTTTCTTTACATTATGGTTACAACGATAGACACTCTTCTTCTTATGATATATAACATTCATAGGGAAAGGAGCCAGACAACCATGAAAAAGAAATTTGTAGCGTTCAGCGTTTTAGCAGCAGGAACGATTTTCGCTTCCCCGTTACTTTCACCCGCATACGCTGAAACGAATCAAGATAAATTATCTAATATTCAATCTGAATTAGAAGGAAAACAAAATGACTTACAAAATAAATCAGCCGAGAAAGAACAAATAGAAAAAGAAATTCAAGAATTACAAAAGAAAATCGACGATTTAACTACTTCTATTAATAAAAACGAAGCTGAATTAAACGATACAAAAAAAGAAATTAGTAAAACACAACAAGTAATTACTGAAAAAAAGAAACATATAGAGCAATTACAAACAAACATAGATACACGTCAGGAAGTTATTAAGCAACGACTGCAATCTATGCAAGAAAAACCTCGCACAAATATCATTACGGAAGTATTAACAAATTCTGCAAACATTGCTGATCTTGTTGATAATATGTACTCTGTCAGTTTAATTTTAAACAACGATACTGATATTGTGAAAAAACAAACAAATGACCAAGATGCTGTGACGAAAGAAAAAGAGGCTGTTGAAAAAAAAGAGCAACAACTGAAAGAATCCGAGCAAAAATTAGAACAAAAACAACAAGAATTACAAAACAACCAACAACAGCAACAAACTCTTATTAGCGATCTACATACGAAAGTAGCAAAAGTAGATTCAGAGATTGAAGGATTAGAAGAATCTAAAGGCATTTTAGAAAATCAGCGTCAAGCTGTTCAAAAGGCAATTGAAGAAGAAAAACGCGCAGAAGAAGCTCGTAAAGCCGAGGAAGCTCGCAAGGCGGAAGAAGCTCGTAAACAAGCTGCTACATCTGCTCAAACAGCTCAAGCGGCCCCAACACCACACGATACAAACATCGGTGGATTTATTAAACCAGCAGCTGGATCAAAAACTTCTGGTTTTGGCGTGCGCTCTATTGATAACCATAAAGGAATCGATATCGCTGCTTCAGGAACTGTTCCAATTATTGCCGCTGCAGATGGCGTTGTTATTCGCTCAGAATTATCATCTAGTTACGGAAATGTTGTGTACTTATCTCACCGTATTAACGGAAAAACATATACAACAGTATATGCTCATATGAGTAGCCGTTCTGTATCGAATGGACAAACTGTAAAACAAGGAACTCAACTTGGATTTATGGGGAATACCGGCCAATCATACGGACAACATTTACACTTTGAACTTCATCTTGGAGAATGGAATGTCGGTAAGACAAACGCAGTTGATCCATCTCCTTATATCGGATTATAAAAAAACTCGGTGCATACCGAGTTTTTTATTTCCCCTTCACACACTATAGGCATTCCACATAGACTACAACTAAATGCCTATAGTTTACGGGGTGAATTATATGAATACACAATTACAACAAGAAATACAAGAAGCTAGAGAGACTTTTATTGGCCGGATATTTACATTTGGCGGCTCAGTTTTATTTTTAATCGGATCATTCCTCGCAGTCGTCACAGCCTATAAAGCATATAATCGTTTATTAAATACACCTACAACATAATAAAAAGACGGAGATTTCTCCGTCTTTTTATCCCACTTTAATGGGCAGTAAGACCCCCACCTCAAAATGCAGCGAAAGCAAAGAAGTTAGGTGGGGGGCGGCTGCCCATTAAAGTCCGATTGGTGAGGGATGATAATCAGTGCGGGATGAAGAAAACCCCCACTGATTAAAGTTTCACTTTATTATGCAAACATTTTAAATACGCCTATCACATTTAAAAATACAATAATTACGGTTACTGGAATAACATAACGAAGTAAGAAGAACCAAATATTAAATAATGTTTTCCCTTTCGTTTCCGTAACTTCTAATTCTTTCATTAACATTTCTTTACTCATTTTATTTGGTACGAATAGCGAAATAGCTAGTACCCCTAACGGCAGCAATACGTTACTTACTGAGAAGTCGACTAAATCAAAGAATGTTTTCCCAAATATTTTCACATCACTCATAATACCAAACGATAATGCTGACGGAATTCCAACCGCAAAAATTAGAATACCAATTAATAACGATGCTGACGGACGCTTTTTCTCGTTATCTTTCGCAACAGATGCTACTACAATTTCAAGCATGGAAATCGCAGATGTTAACGTTGCAAAGAAGAATAACACCAAAAACATAATGAAGAAAAATTGTCCAAATGGTATTTTCGCAAATACCGCTGGAAGGACGATAAATAGTAACCCCGGTCCTTCAGTCGGCTTAACACCTAATGCGAAAATCGCCGGAAAAATCGCTAATCCTGCAAGTACTGTAATAAAAACAGTTAAACTTACAATAGATGTTGCTGATTTTGCTAAATGTTCTTCTTTCTTCAAATAGGAACTATACGTGACCATTACTGAGGCCCCAACTGTTAGCGAGAAGAATGATTGTCCCATCGCGTATAAAATCGTATCTGCTGTCAGCTTTGAAAAATCTGGTTTTAAGAAGAACTCTACCCCAGCAAAAGCACCATCCAGTGTTAACGCACGAACAATAATTGCAATAAACAAAATAAATAATAGCGGCATCATATACTTACTTGCTTTTTCTATCCCTTTCTCTACACCTTTACTTACAACAAAAATCGTACAAAGCATAAAGACAAATTGCGCTCCAATCGCGCTTACTGGATTTGAAATCGTCTCACCGAATAATTGCCCATAATCAGTCACTCCATTCCAGAAGCTTCCTGTCACACTATAGTATAAGTAAAGTAAAATCCATCCACCTACAACACTATAAAAAGATAGTACACTAAAACAAGTAACAACTCCCATGCGACCAATCCAAGGATATACCTTGCTATTTGGCACTAATACTTTATACGCTGTAACTGCCTCTTTTTGCGTACTACGCCCAATAACAAATTCAGCTAAAAGGAGTGGCATACCTATAAATAAAGTTAATAGTAAAAATACAAGGAAGAATGCGCCTCCCCCGCCATTACCTGCAACATATGGAAATTTCCATATTGCACCAAGACCTACTGCGGCTCCGGCTGCTGCGAGTACAAAGCCTATTTTCGACGTCCATTGCTGTGTTTCTTTCATCATAAATTCTCCTTTTCTGAATATTTAAACTTTTATTAATTATACACTTTCATTTCATACTCGCACACCTCCTTTAGAAAATAAAAAAGTCCCCTACACGCAAATATGCATGTAGAGGACGATATATGTAATGTTAATACCGTGGTACCACCTCAATTGGATTGATAAATCCCACTTGTTCAAGTACAGGAAAAACTCCGATACTCTATCCTTTTAACGGCGGAACCCGGGTTGCCTACTACAATGTTCAACATACCTCTCGCAAGCCCATTCTGTATATTTTATCGTACCGGGCTCACACCTTACCCCAGCTCTCTGAACGTATCAAATATACATACTCTTCTTGCTCATCGATTTCATCTATTGAAGTTACTTGTGATTATAAATTATATTCTTATAGTTGTAAAGTACAATTTATTTATTATCCTATATGAACTCTTCTCTCTAATTCTTGTAAAAACAATTCTCTTTTTTGTTCATTTTGAACATATATCGACTTCAATACCTCTTGCAACAATATATTTCTCTCTCTTTTCTCTATTTGTAATTCTTTCACTTTTATTCTAACTTCGTATAAAAAATCAAGATACGATTCATACGTCTCATCATATTTATTTGCGATATCATCTCGAATTTTTTTTGCAAGTTTCGGACTCGCTCCTCCAGTAGAAACAGCTATATTAAGTAGCCCACGATGAAACGCCGCCGGAAAATGAACATTTCCACTTTCCGGATTCGTAATAACATTTACCAGCTGATTTTCTGCCGTATCTTCAGCAACCTTTTCATTCAATACGGCATCACTACTCGCTGCTACAACTAAAAAAGCACCATTAATATCACTTTTTTCATACTCCCTTTGATACCAACGAATTTTCTTTTCTTCTACAAGTTTCACTAAATTCGCATCCAATTCAGGACTTACCACAACTATATCTGCACCTTGTTTTAGTAAAGGAATAATTTTAAATCCCGCGACTTTCCCTCCACCAATGACAACAACACGTTTCTTCTCAACTCGCACTGTAAGTGGATACATATTGATCTCCCTTCAATAATTTCTTCGTTTTCTGAATTAACATATACTGAAACGCTTCATTCTTTCCTAAATACGGACTTATTTTTATCTCATCTCGCTCATATTGGCGCACTTCTTTTTCAATATGTTTCATAAGTAAACCTGTAAATAACAAGTAAGGTAGCACAACGATATTTTTTTCTTTTCGTTCTACAACTTCCTTTAACTTCTCCTCAAATTTCGGCTCGGCAGCCGCTAAGTAACAAACTTCTACTTTCTTAATCTTCTCTTCCGTTTGAAATAAAGAAGCAATCCAGTTTATATCTTTTAATACTTCAGGATCACTGCTCCCTCTTGCAACGAGAAGTAACGTCACTTCATTCTTATCTTCCTGTTCAATGCCACTTCCTCTATACACTGATTTTATAAGTGCTTCTGATACACCAAATGGATTACCATAGGTCACTTTTATACTTGGATATTGATTATTTAACTTTTCCAATTCAAACGGGATATCTTTTTTCACATGACCTGCCGCTAATAAAAAAACTGGAATAATAATAATCTCTGTAGCACCACGCTTCACACATGTACGGAACCCTTCATCAATAGTTGGACTCGCTAACTCTAAAAAACAAATTTCTTGAATACTTGCCTCTACACGGTTCATACATGACGTAATAAATGCAACCGCTTCTTCTTTCGCTGCTTTCAAGCGACTTCCATGACATATATATAAGATGGCTTTCATTTTATAACACTCCACTTACTTGATACGTACTTTCTGTCTGTTTCTCAAACCAATGGATTTTTTCTCTAAAACGGACGACTTCTCCAATTACAATCATGCTTGGATTTTGAATTTGTTCTTTTTTCGCAACATCTACAATTGTTCCTAACGTCCCAACAACTGTACGCTGCATAGATGTCGTTCCCCGCTCAATAATAGCAGCAGGCGTACTTTTATCTTTTCCATGCTTTATCAGTTGCTCACATATGTAGGGTAAATTGCTAACCCCCATATATACAGCTAAAGTCTCTACACCTTTCGCTAAATTTCCCCACTTCACATCCTCTTCAGCATCTTCTTTTCTATGCCCTGTCACAATAGCAAAACTTGCACTTGCATCACGATGTGTCACTGGAATACCAGCATAAGCAGGAGCAGCTATTCCAGCTGAAATACCAGGAACGATTTCAAACGGTACACCTTGCTTTGCTAACGCTTCAGCTTCTTCTCCTCCTCTACCAAATACAAATGGATCGCCACCTTTTAGCCTCGTTACAACTTTTCCTTTTTTCGCATATTTAATAAGAAACGTGTTAATTGTCTCTTGCTTCATCGTGTGATAATTTGGTAGTTTTCCGCAATAAATTAAATCCGCTTCAGGCTTTGCATAAGAAAGCAATTCTTTATTCACGAGACGGTCGTATAAAATAACATCTGCTTTCTCAATGCATTTCAATCCTTTTACAGTAATTAAATCTGGATCACCAGGGCCCGCTCCAACGATATATACTTTTCCCATCATCTCTCCTCATTTCTACTATTAAAGTGAAACTTCCATCCTTATATAGGAATGGAAGTTTTCATTTCTTAATATTTCAATGTTCCTTACTCATGAATAACAAAGGCTGCGCTTTTTCGAATCTTCTTTTTTTCAAATAAAGCAATCTCCTTTACTTCTGGTAACGGTAAAAAATGTTTTTCAAGCTCAATCTCCGCCATCTTAAATGCCTGTTCTTCACTTTCAGCAACAACAACAATCGGAACAATGCTATTCACTAATACCGCTTCAAATCGATATAAATCCATATTGCCCCTCCTAAGACGCTATTACTTCTTCTAACACGTTATTTAACGCTGTTTGTAATGTCTCTACACCAACACGGCCTACAAAATCATAAAACGTTTCAGCTGGTAATTTATTTTCTTTGAAATAACTTATAAATGATGCGAGTACATCAGGTAGATCCTCGCCATCTATTTTTCCTTTTAACTTTTGATTATAAGCACCACCATCTAACAGCGTTCCACCTACATATATTTCAAATGCTTCAACAATTCCTTTTTCCTTCGTTTTCATTTTCACACCTTGCAATCCAATGTCAGCAATTTGACGTTGACCACATGAATTCGGGCATCCTACCATATGAATACGAACCGGAACATCGAGTGCCATTTGTGTATCTAAGTATTCGGCAATTTTTCGTAATCTTTCTTTCGTTTCTACTAATGCAAGATTGCAATATTCAATACCAGTACAAGAAACCGCGTGACCAATAAACGATTTCGGATTTGCTGATATCGCTTCAAACAACGGCTCATTTAGCAAGCCAGTTACATTTTCTGGCGGAACATTCGGAATAATGAAGTTTTGTGAATTACATGTACGAATTTGTCCATTTCCATATTGTTTAGCAATTCTTGCAATCTCAAACATTTCTTCTGCATGTAGGCGTCCTACTGGCACATTAAAACCTACATATTTTAGTCCATCTTGTTTTTGGTCTTGGACACCATAAAAGTATCCCGCATTCCAGCCTTTAAGAGCACTTTCTCCTTTACTTTGTAATGGTCCTGTATATTCTATTAGTTTC
This sequence comes from Bacillus cereus group sp. Bc010, assembly GCF_027716745.1. Lineage (NCBI taxonomy): Bacteria > Bacillati > Bacillota > Bacilli > Caryophanales > Bacillaceae > Bacillus > Bacillus cereus group sp. Bc010. The sequence continues at coordinate 31,808 of NZ_JAQFUY010000004.1, read as the reverse complement.
TCTTTAAACTTCTCTGCTCCCCAGTCTGCAACAAGAAATTTCAAACGGGCTAAATGACGTTTTTCACGATATCCAAAATCACGGAATATCGTAGCAATCGCAATTGCTACCGCCTTCACTTCTTCTGGTAAAACGAATACATCTAATTCATCAGCTAAATATGGACGGGCTGATAACCCACCGCCTACTTTTATATGAAAACCAACTTTTTTCTCACCATCTATTTCTTTCGTTGCAGGTGTAAATGCAACACAGTTAATCTCTGCGTTTGCTGAATTATAAATGTTAGAACTAATAGACATTTTAAATTTACGTGGTAAGTTAGAAAATTCTTCATTATGTTGGAAATAATCATATACCTCTTTTACAATGCCAGTTGTATCAAATAGTTCATTTGCATCAATACCAGCAAGTGGATTCCCCGTAATATTACGCGTTATATCACCACACGCCCCAGCTGAAGATAACCCAACCCTTGCTAATCTTTTAAAAATATCTGGAATTTGATGAATTTCTAACCAATGAAACTGAATTGCCTGTCTTGTCGTAATATCTATTACGTCACGTCCATAATCCTCAGCGATAGAAGCAAGCACTTCTGCCTGTGCATTCGTAATAATGCCAGAAGGGATATTTACACGCATCATAAAATAACCAGCTTCCTTCGGTCTTTGTAAGTACAACCCTGCCCATTTGAATGCGTCCCACTCTTCTTTCGGAATAGATTCGAAGCCATTCTCTGCATAGTAAGGAATATCATTAAAGATTTCCAATCCATCTTTTTTTAATTTATTTTTCTCAGTTTGATTTAATTTTTCATTGTTAGCCCATACTTTTTCATAACTCATTTTTTATCCCCCTATATAAAACTACGCTCTTGTAAGTACTTCACGATTTGTTCTGCACATTCTTCAATAGAATACTTGTGCGTTTCTACAGTTAATTCCGCTTGCTCTGGTTCCTCATACGGTGAATCGATACCTGTAAAATCTTTAATATCACCTTTTCTTGCTTTTTTATAAAGTCCTTTCGGATCACGTTTCTCACACTCTTCCATTGGACATTTTACAAACACTTCTATAAATTCATCTGCAGCTAATAGATCTCTAACTTGGTTTCGGTCTACTCGAAACGGTGAAATAAACGCTGTAAGAACAACAGTCCCTTGATCTACAAATAGCTTCGCTACTTCGCCAATTCGTCTTATATTTTCCATACGATCACTTTCAGAGAAACCTAAGTCTTTATTTAAACCGTGACGTATATTATCTCCATCAAGTACATAGTTTCCAATATTCTTTTCAAATAGTTTACGAGCAACCGCGTTCGCTACTGTAGATTTACCCGAAGCTGATAAACCAGTAAACCAAATGACAAAACTATGATGCCCATTCTTCACTCTTCTCTCATCTTTTGAAACAGAAGCTGTATGCCAAGTAATATTCGTATCCATCTCATTCTCTCCCTATTCTGTTACTACTTCTTTTTTCAAACCTTTAATTAGTACCTCTACTACCTCTCTACGACTAAATGTACTTGGCGGAACCTCACCGTTTCTTAATAGTTCTCTTACTTTCGTACCAGATAAGATGACATGATCCTCTTTTCCATGCGGGCATGTTTTCGTTGAAGCCATCGCTTCACATTTCGTGCAGTAAAAACTATGCTCAAAAAATAACGGTGTAATCCCTAACTCTTCTACTGTAAAGTTTGTAAAAATTTCTTGTGCTTCATAAGTACCGTAATAATCTCCTACTCCTGCATGATCGCGTCCTACAATAAAGTGGGTACATCCAAAATTCTTTCTGACTAATGCATGGAATATCGCTTCCCTCGGTCCTGCGTAACGCATTGCTGCAGGAAATACACTTAAAAAGACACGATCTTTCGGATAGTAGTTTTGAAGTAATACTTCATAACTTTCCATTCTTACATCAGCAGGAATATCGTCCGACTTCGTTTCCCCAACGAGCGGATTTAAAAAGAGGCCATCTACAATTTCAAGAGCAGATTTTTGAATATATTCATGAGCACGATGTACCGGATTTCTCGTCTGGAATCCAACTACTGTTTTCCAACCACGTTTTTTAAATTCTTCTCTCGTTTCAATTGGATCTAAATGATAAGAAGGAAACGGATTATTTTCAAAACGTTTCGTCAGAACAATAGCTCCTCCGACGTAAACGTTCGGTCGTTCGTATAATTTTTTCACTCCTGGATGAGCCTCATCCGTCGTTTTATACACTAGTAACGCTTCTTTTTCCTTATCAGGCACAAAAATATCTTCTATTTGAATGACACCATATACATTTCCACCGTTAACAAGTTTTACTTCCTCTCCAACTTTTAGCGTCTCTGCTACCTCTTCTGTTACTGGTAATGTAATAGGTATACTCCAAACACTTCCATTATTTAAACGAAGCGTTTCTACAACCGAATCATAATCTTTCTTTCCTAAAAAACCAGTAAGCGGGCTATATCCCCCTGTCGCTAATAGTTCTAAATCACTTAATGCAATGTTGTCTAGCCCAATTTCTTTTTCAATTTGTGATACGTCGTATGTCTCGTCTATTCGATTTATTAATTCGTTTCTTGTACTCATTTTCTATACCCTCTCTTAGCTTTATTTTCAAATTCACCTTATTGATAATGAAGGCCACATTCAGTTTTTACTTTCCCGGCCCATCTACCATCTCTTGAATCGCCACCCTCTCCTACAGGTAACGTACACTTCTCACACCCAATACTTGGATATCCAATGTCATGTAATGGGTTATACGGCAAACTATGTTTGTATACATATCGCCATACTTCTTTCCACGTCCAATGAATGAGCGGACAAACTTTAATAGATCGAAAGCGATGATCTTGATTTATAAACTTTGTATGCTTACGGGTTTCTGATTGTTCCCTCCTCAGTCCCGATATCCACGCTTTTTCATTCGCTAATGATTCTTCTAAAGGCAAAATTTTTCTAATCTTACAACAGAGATTAGGATTGCTCTCCCATAGCTTGTCACCATGCAATCCGGCTTGTTCATCAAGTGTAAGTTTTGCCTGTTTTTCTATAATATTCAATGAAGGAAATCGTTCCCGCACTTTTTGAATTAATTCATATGTTTCTTGAAAATGTACGTTAGTATCTAAAAATACAACTTTAGCAGATGGATTTACTTGGTTAATAAGATGCAGCAGTACCATCCCTTCCACTCCGAAGCTACATGCGTATACAATTTCACTTTTATATTCTTTATAAGCCCAACTTAATACAGATAACGCGCCTTTCGTTTCATCTTCTTCTGAAAATGAAACATCATTTTCTTCCCACGTTTCATACGTCAACATGTTTTTTCCCCCTGTAAAAGCAAAAAGACGGTTTTAACCTAATGAAATAGGTTAAAACCGCCTCTAGTTTTTCTAGTCAGCGCTTTTTACTTTAAACGTACTTTTTCACTTTTCTCTAATTGAATGACTTTTCCATCTTGCACAACAATTGTAATTGAACCATATTTCATATCAGCAAGCATCGCTTCAATTTTCTCAGATACTTCCTCAAAATGTTCCCGTACGCTCACGCGAACAGCCCCCCTTTTTATTCATAAAAAAAATCTTTCCCATTTCGAAAAGACTGTTCGGTAATATATTTTACCTTATCTTTCAAAATGGATTCCATTTTGCTGGATTTAGCACCTTGCTTTCTATAAGCAGGTTGCCGAGCTTCGCCGGGCCAGTTCCCTCCGCTTCTCTTGATAAGCTTTGTATTTGTATTTTATCACAATTCTGATTTTTTTCAATCCTAGTTTTCCGATATATTTTAATTATTTTATTTTATAAAAAAGGAATTGCCCATCCGAACAACTCCTTTTTCCTCATTTAAACAAGTTCTTTAATACGTATGCGATCGTTCCCAATAATATTTTCATATGTTTCGCGCTCTACAACAATTTGTGATGTACCACCTTTCGCGAAGACGACAGCTGGTCTACGAATCCGATTATAATTATTCGCCATCGAGTACCCGTATGCCCCAGTACAAGAAATTGCTAGTAAATCCGCAGAAGCAACTTTCGGTAGATTAATATCCCAAATTAACATATCTCCACTCTCGCAGCATTTCCCTGCAATCGAAACAACTTCCTCGTTCTCATCATTCCCTCGATTCGCTAACATCGCTTCATAACGAGCGTTATATAAAGCAGGTCTTAAGTTATCAGTCATCCCACCATCCACTGATACATATTTCCGAATACCAGGAATGTCTTTCACAGATCCGACTGTATAAAGTGTCGTTCCAGCATCCCCTACAATGCTACGACCTGGCTCAACCCATATTTCTGGCAATGGATAATTACATACTGTAAATTGTTCTCTCACTGCACTTGTTACAGCTCGCACATACGTCTCAAGAGTTAATGGTGCATCGGACTCTGTGTAGCGTATTCCGAATCCTCCCCCTACATTTAGCACTTTTACTACATAGTTTGTTCGCTCTCTCACTGCTTCTAAAAATTGACGAAGAACTTCAATCGCTCGCACAAAGCCAGCCGTTTCAAATATTTGTGATCCGATATGTGAATGAATTCCTAACACGTTATAATTTGATTTTTGTAAAGCAAGCTCAATTGCTTGCATCGCTTGACCATTTGACACGCCAAACCCAAATTTTGAATCATCTTGACCTGTTGTAATATATTCATGTGTGTGCGCCTCTACTCCGGGCGTTACACGAATTAATATGTTCACAAATTTCCCATGTTGCACTGCTAAATCATGCAAAATTTCTAATTCTAAGAAGTTATCTACGACAAAACAACCAATATTCGCCTGAAGAGCCATCACAATTTCTTCATCTGTTTTATTATTACCATGAAAATGAATGCGCGATGCCGGAAATCCTGCTTGTAGTGCAGTATATAATTCTCCTCCAGAAACAACATCTAATGACATATTCTCTTCACGAGCTACTCGGCACATCTCCATGCACAAGAACGCCTTGCTTGCATATGCTACTTGATAAGAGAATCCACTTTCTTTAAAAGCACGATGAAACGCGCGGCACTTTCCTCGAATTGACTCTTCATCGTATACATAAAGTGGTGTTCCGTATTGTTTTGCTAGCTGCGTCGTGTCACACCCTCCAATTTCTAAGTGTCCTTGCCCATTGATTCGGCTTGTGCCGTGTAAATACATTTGAATTCCTCCCTTATTTCCTCTAAAACTCATAACCCCAATCTTCTATTCATTGCAGCACGCTTTTAGATAGACAAAAAACGCGCGGAACAATGTTCACACGCGTTTCTTATTAGGAAAAATATATATTGAAAAAATAAACGAGTTGTTATCTCCTCAAAATAAGAAACCGCATCAACATCTCCAAATAGCTCTCCATAAAATAAATCTTATGACAGTACTACATTTATTCAATGCAGTCCCAATATATGAATAATATGGTTATTCTTATATTTCGGCAATAGTCCCTTTCAACCTATGATCACAGATTCCATTAAATCTCCCATAGCTTACTCTTTCCTATCGCGGCCTCTACCTTTGAGAGTAGATGAGGTAAGTCTATTTAATTTTCAAACATCTAATTGTTGCTATTAACAATACCAAAGGACCATTTTATTTGTCAAACAATTTTTTATATTGCTTTTTTACAGTTTAGTTTCGTATCGTTTGGTAAGCGCTTTACTGAAACCTTTGTCACTTCCCATTCGCCTTCTTCGTTATTAAATGTAATCGTTACCTTCTCAAATGGTGGCGCAATTTTCCCTGCAACACGTTCATACTTTGTCACTTCAATAACTGCTTGAAATAAATATGTACCGCTATACACTTTTTTTAAACTAATAATTTTCGGGCATTGATAAGGCTTCAAGCTCCCATATTGTTTTTCGATTGCTTTATTTATTTTCGGGAATAACACAGAATAAAGGGCATCTTCCATAAGAGGTGCATCATATTGAGCTACCGACACACTTGGTGAAGCAAAAAGTATAACACTACTGCATACTATAAAATATAATAATTTTCGCATTATAACCTCCGTATTGTTACACGATTCTTTCCGCGCACGATAATAATCATACATAGAAACTCCATTTTATTGTCTCCTACTGCCCTTTTTCTACTCAATTGTTATAAAAAAGTCCACAACTCTCTTTTATTTTCGTATAATGATACTCATAGTATAATAAACATAATAATAAAGGACTGTTCGTATATATAAAATGAGGCGCTAATCAAATAGGCCCACAAGAACCGTCATGCTTTTTAGGAGAGGAGTATATTATGCTACAACGTCTGTTTCCAAAACTGCGATTCGCACTCGTTGCAGTCGTTTTATTATGGATAAAAACATATATTGTGTACAAGCTAGCGTTTGATATTAAAATTGATAATTTCTTTGAAGAATTTATGCTTTTTATTAATCCACTAGCTGCGTTACTTTTATTTTTCGGTTTTGCTTTATTTGCATCTAAACACCGAAATCGCATTATAGTTGGAATTAGTTTTATACTATCATTCATTTTATTTGGAAATGCAATGTTTTATGGTTTTTATAACGATTTCGTTACGTTCCCAGTATTATTTCAAACAAATAATATGGCTGATTTAGGGACGAGTATAAAAGAACTCTTTACGTATAAAACATTACTGTTATTCGCAGATGCGATCATCTTAATGTTTCTTTCGCGTAAATTCCCATCATTTTGCGACAAAACGCCGCTTTCTCGCTCTGAAAAGAGAACTTTCTTTAGCGGTGTAACAGCTCTATTAGCACTACAAATTGTTGTTTCCATTATTTATAAACCACAAATGTTCTCACGCTCGTTTGACCGTCAAACTGTCGTGAAAAATTTAGGGTTATACACATATCATCTATTTGATATTACACTTCAATCTAAATCTTCAGCTGAACGTGTATTTGCGAGTGGGGACGGGTTCTCTGAAATTAAAAACTATACAGACTCAAAAGATAAGCAAGTTGATAAAAACTTATTTGGAGCTGCAAAAGGCAAAAATGTTATTTTAATTTCAATGGAATCTACACAAAGTTTTGTTATTAATAAAAAAATAAATGGAAAAGAAATTACTCCATTTTTAAATGAATTTATTAAAGATAGCTTTTATTTCGATAACTTCTATCATCAAACAGGACAAGGTAAAACTTCTGATGCTGAATTTATCGTTGAAAATTCACTTTATCCGTTAGACCGCGGTTCTGTATTCTTTACTCATGCAACAAATGAATATACAGCTACACCAGAACAATTAAAGAAATACGGATATTCTTCTGCTGTCTTCCATTCAAACGATAAAACGTTTTGGAATCGTGATGTAATGTATCCTGCACTTGGATATGATCGTTACTTTAATTTAAATGATTACGTAGGCACAGAACAAATGTCTGTCGGTTGGGGATTAAAAGATAAAGAGTTCTTTGAACAATCTATTCCAAAGCTAAAATCTTTACCACAGCCGTTCTATACAAAATTCATTACTTTAACAAACCATTTTCCATTTCTTCTAAATCCAGAAGATCAATATGTTGATGAGTTTAATTCAGAAAGTGGTGTTGTAAACCGTTACTTTCCAACTGTTCGTTACACGGATGAAGCTCTTAAACAATTTATTAAACAATTAAAAGAAGAAGGTCTGTATGATAATTCCGTTATTGTCATTTATGGAGATCATTACGGTATTTCTGAAAACCATAACGCAGCTATGGCTCAGTTCCTTGGGAAAGACGCTATTACACCGTTTGATTCTATGCAATTACAACGTGTCCCTCTCATCATTCACGTGCCTGGTCAAGAAGGTAAAGTCATTTCTAAAGTGTCTGGTCAAATTGATATTAAACCAACGCTACTTCATTTACTTGGTATTAAAACAAATCAATCAGTTGAATTTGGAACTGACCTATTTATTAAAGAAAAAGACCCTCTTATGGTAATGCGTGATGGTAGCTTCGTTTCGGAAGATTATGTGTATACAAAAAACATGTGCTATAAACGAAACACAGGTGAAGAAGCAGACATCTCATTATGTCAACCGAATATTGAAAAAGCAAAAACAGAATTGAAACTTTCCGACAAACTCATTTATGGAGATTTGTTACGTTTCGATCCTAACAATCGGTATAAAACTGGAACTATGACAACGAACTTTGAATAATACAAGAAGCAACTTTATAAAAGTTGCTTCTTTTTTCACTTATTTTTCCAATCATTCTTCTATGAAATCTTTCACAAATTGGGAATTTCTTTCGTATGAGGAAGAAATTTATGGTATGATAAAATAAGTAAACTTTCATACACTAATTAAGAATTTATTACAGAAAGCAAGGGATCAGATTTTGTATAGAGCAGCTATTCCAAACTTATTTACGCTCGGAAATTTATATAGTGGATTCTTGTCAATCGGCTATGCATCTTTAGGATATTATAAATCAGCTGCTATTTTAGTACTTATCGGGATGATGTTAGATAGTCTTGATGGGCGTGTTGCTCGTTTATTACGTGTTGATTCACAAATGGGAAAAGAGCTTGACTCGCTTGCGGATGTCGTAACATTTGGTGCAGCACCTGCTGTTCTCATGTATTACACATCTTTCTCTAATTATGGAATCATCGGACTATACATAGCGGGGCTATTCCCTCTTTTCGGAGCATATCGTTTAGCACGATTTAATGTAACACCATCTTCTACTTCAATGAAATACTTCACTGGGGTACCGATTACAGCAGCGGGAGGGCTTGTTGCTTTCTTAACATTATTTTCACATACCATTCCAAAAATCGTTCTTATTACAGTATTTGTAACGTTCGCATTTTTAATGGTGAGCCGCATTCGTATCCCAAGTTTAAAAGATGTACCAATTCCACGATATAGCATCATTATTACACTATTTTTAGTGGGCATCATTATCACAATGTACCAAACAGGATTCGGTAATTTTTCTGTTTTCTTATTCATTGCTATTCCACTATATATTTTGTACATGCTATCTCAATTCCTTAGACAACGACCATCAAAAAGAGCAAATAAAGAAAAATAAAAAGAAACCTTCCGGAATCGGAAGGTTTCTTTTTATTTTGTAACGAATACTTTTTGATTGACAGGCGTTACAGGTTCTTCGCCATTTAATACAGCTAAAATATTTCTTACCGCCGTTTCGGCCATCGCATCACGCGTTTCGAATGTTGCATTTCCTACGTGAGGAGCAAGTACCACATTCTTTAATCCTTTTAGCTCTTCAGTAATTTTCGGTTCAAATTCAAACACGTCAAGAGCTGCCCCTTCAATTTCATTCGTTTTTAAAGCATGAGCAAGTGCCGCTTCATGCATAATTGGTCCACGTGAAGCATTTATAATATACGCTGTTTTCTTCATCATTTTGAACTGTTCCTCATCAATCATATGATGCAATTTCGGATTATACGCACAGTTAATTGTAATAAAGTCTGCTGTTTGTAATAATTCTTCCAATGTTACATATGTTGCTTCCAGTTCACTTTCAGCTTCGGGCTTTCGATTTGGTCCTGTATATAAAACATTCATTCCAAACGCTTTTGCACGCTTTGCAACTGCCTTTCCAATTTCTCCAAGGCCGATAATTCCAATTGTCTTACCATGTACTTCGCGGCCTAAGAAAAATAATGGAGCCCATCCGTTAAATCCAGTTGTACGGCATAGCGTATCACCTTCAGGAATTCTACGTGCAGCTGCTAAAAGAAGTGCAAATGTTAATTCCGCTGTCGCTTCCGTTGATACTTTCGGTGTATTCGTTACCGCAATCCCTTTTTCTCCGGCATATGAGTAATCAATATTATCGTAACCAGCACCGTAGTTTGCAACAATCTTTAAATTAGGTGCCGCATCAATCACTTCTTTTGTCACCTTTGTAGAAAGTAAGCTTAACAATGCATCTTTATCTTTTACACGTTCTGTTAATTCATCTAAAGAAATTAACTCCTCTTTATCATACATTTCTACATCATGATCTTTTAATAGTTCTAATCCGATTGCTGGAATTTTTCCTGCTACTAATATTTTTGCCACTATACTAACACCTCTTCTATACAAAATAGGATAGCTCTTATCTTTCATTGTAAGAAATCCACATATAAAAACCAAGGAATTTGATTATAGTTTTGAAAATCGACACTTTTCCATAAAAAAAGAGGAGATGCAAGTCTCCCCTCTTTTTACGCTTTTTCTTGCGATTGTTTTCCAAGCTTCACATCAATTGTTCCTTCTGCAACTGTATCACTAATTTGCTCCTCAATCACTGATTGAGATGTAGCATTCGTATCAGAAGTATACGCTTGTTGCTGTGCATCTTGTACATTTTGTTTATTTTGTTGTTTCACCATTTCTTTACCCTCCTTTTTATTCTTTCTTATTTTGAACAAAAAGATGGGTTTTCATGAAAAAATCGTGATCATTTTGAAATTGTTACTTCTTCTTCTAGTAATCTCATCGTTCGGACTCGTTTCGTAAATGTAGCTAAGTGAGCAATATCATGATTACGTAACGTCTTTATATTCTCTTCCACATATTTCCCTAAATCATTCGGATAATGAGCATCTGAAGAAAGTGTAATCGGAACTTCGTGTTTAGCTAATACTTGTAAATATAGCGGACTCGGACACATTTCGCGCACAGGATAGCGATAGTACAATCCCGCATTTATTTCCGTTGCTGTATTTGTTTCTACTAATGCACGCGCAATTTTCTTATAATAAGAAATTTGTTCATTCTCATCTAACCGATAATTAAATACTTTTATGTTGTCAAGATGAGCAATAATATCAAATAACTCAGAACGAACTGCGCACTCAACCGTTTTGAAAAACGTATCATATAAAGCATATAAGTCATGTTCCTTAAAGTATTCTTTCGTATCTGGATTATCAAATCCCCAGCCATTTAAAAAATGAACAGAACCAATTACATAATCAAAATCTCTTAATGCGAGTAAAGATTGTAATTGTTGTTCACCACCAATAAAATAATCTGCTTCAATTCCAAGTTTAAGCGTAACACCTCTTTTACTCCACCGTTCTTTCGCCTCTTCAATTGCCTTTGTAAAATCATGTAGTGAAGCTACCCTTACTTGGTCTAACCATTCCTTTTGTAAACGTCCAAGCCCCGAATCACTAATATCAACATATTTTTCATAGTATTCTTTCGCTTCATAAAAACGGTATAAATGATCGACAATACCAACTTCTTTTATCCCTTTTCGCAAAGCTTCTTCTAAATATAAATCAATCCATTTCGTTGTAAATGGTCCTTCATTCACACGTCTTTGCAGGCGTTCTTGTGTTTTCACAAGCCATTCCATAGAATGTTTTTCTTCTTTTAGCGGTTCATAATGTTGTAATGATTCATTTATTTTAGCTAGCCATCCTATTGAATATGGCCCTTCTTCTAAATGAATATGATAATCCACCTTCATACGTATTCCCCCTATAATGTATCTATTTCTCTTCTGTCCCCTACTCTCGAAAGCTTCCCATTTCTTTCTGTCACTTCCTCCATAATATCTTCTAATGATATATTTTTTTCGGCTAATAACACGAAGCAGTGATACAATACATCAACCATTTCTTTCACTAGCTCTTCGTTATCATTATTTTTGGATGCAATAATTACTTCCGTACATTCCTCACCAATTTTCTTTAAAATTTTATCTTCTCCTTTTGAAAACAAGTAATTTGTATATGATTCAGGAAGTGGATTTCTCTTTCGTTCTTTAATTGTTTCAAATAGTAATGTAAAGGCGTTTTTCATATGTATCCCCCTATATAATTTTGTAATGAAAACATGTTTTTTCTCCCGTATGACATGCAGGTCCTACTTGCTTTACGACAACAACAATTGAATCTTGATCACAATCTAAATAAAGAGATTGCACATGTTGGACATTACCTGATGTTTCTCCTTTATTCCATAACGACCTTCTTGAACGAGAATAAAACCATGTTCTTTTCGTTTCTATTGTTTTTTCATATGCCTCTTCATTCATATAAGCTAGCATTAAAACTTCTTTTGTATCTTCTTCAATTACAACTGCTGGTAATAGTCCTTTTGAAAAGTTAGGTTTCATAGCCGCACCTCAACATTTGCATTTCTTAACTTTCTCTTTACGTCCCCTATTGTCGCCTCACCGTAATGAAAGATTGATGCCGCTAATGCTGCATCAACTGCTGTCTTTTGAAACACTTCTATAATGTGATCAGCATGACCGCACCCGCCTGACGCGATGACAGGTACGGAAACACTTTTTGAAATTTCTTCTGTTAAACGAAGGTCATATCCGTTTTTCGTTCCGTCTGCATCCATACTCGTTAATAAAATTTCGCCTGCGCCTAGCTCTGTAACGCGCTTTGCCCACCTGATTGCATCCATTCCCGTATCAACTCTTCCGCCGTTCACATATACATTCCACTTATCTTCTGCTACTTTTCTAGCATCAATTGCGACGACAATACATTGTGAGCCAAAATGCTCTGCCCCTTCTCCGATTAATTTTGGATTTCGCACTGCTGCTGAGTTAATTGAAACTTTATCTGCTCCAGCTCTTAGTAAATTGTACATATCTTTCACATTTGAAATTCCTCCGCCAACTGTAAGAGGAATAAATACTTTTGAAGCCGTTTTTTCTACAACATCTACAATCGTTTTTCGTCCTTCATGAGTTGCCGTAATATCTAAAAATACTATTTCATCTGCTCCCGCATCATTATATAAAGCTGCTATTTCAACAGGATCCCCGACATCTTGTAGTCCTATAAAATTTACACCCTTTACGACTCGCCCTTCTTTCACATCTAGACATGGAATAACGCGTTTTGCTAACATAACTTTGTTACCTCTAGCACTTCTTCTAAATCAATCGTTTTCTCGTAAAGAGCCTTACCAATTATGACACCGTATATGTTCATATCATTTAACTTTTTCACATCTTGAATAGATGCAATTCCTCCAGAAGCAATAAGTCGAGTAGAAACGCTTTTTTGTAGTAACTCCAATTGTTCTATATTCGGTCCTGCAAGCGTCCCATCTTTCGAAATATCTGTAAACACAATCGTTTGAACACCTACATTCTCCATTTGTTTTGCTAAATCAATGTAAGAAATTTCAGATACATCAAGCCAGCCTCTCGTTGCTACGAAACCATTTTTCGCATCAATTCCGACGATGATTTTTTCTTTATATAGAAAAACTGCTTCTTCTAAAAATGGCTTATCATAAAGAGCAGCTGTTCCTAAAATCACTTTACCTACCCCTACTGAAAATAACTTCTCTACGGCTACAAGTGATCGAATTCCTCCGCCAACTTGCACTGGAATACGTACTGCCTTGCAAATTCTTTCAATGACGGACAAGTTTAACGATTCACCAGCAACTGCACCATCTAAATCAACAATGTGCAACTGTTTCGCTCCAAATGTTTCAAATATAATCGCTTGCGCAACCGGATCTTCATTCATTACTGTTTCTTTACTAAATTCCCCTTGATACAGTCTAACGCATCGTCCCTTTTTTAAATCGATAGCTGGGAAGATTTCCATGATTCTACCACTCCTTTAAAATTTTTCAACATTTGCATGCCTATATCACCACTTTTTTCAGGATGAAACTGTGCGCCATATATATTTTCTTTTGCTACAAAACCAGGTACTTTCACTCCATAATCACTTATTCCATACACAATTTCATTTGGACAATCTGCGTAATAAGAGTGGACATAATATACGAAAGAACCGTCCTCTACTCCATTCCAAAGCGCTATTTCTCCTTCTTTCTTTAACTCATTCCATCCCATATGAGGAATTTTATAAGGAACCTTTAGCTTTCGAATAACGCCTGGCAATAAACTTAGCCCGTTACAGTCTTGTAGTTCCTCACTTTTTTCAAATAAAAGCTGCATTCCTAGGCAAATACCTAGAAGTGGTTTTCTTGAACGCCCGATTTCTTGTAACACACGCACTAAATCTTTTTCTTCCAATACATCCATCGCTTTTGGAAATGCACCTACTCCTGGTAAAATCACTCCATCACTTCTAAAAATCTCTTCTTTATCACTCGTTACAATGTACGCTGCTCCAATATGCTTTAATGCTTGTTCTACACTACGAATATTTCCCATTCCATAATCTATAATGGCAATCAATTACAACATCCCTTTCGTTGAATTTACACCAGTAATGTTGGCATTTCTTTCGACTGCTTCTCTAAGCGCTCTACCAAACGCTTTAAATAAGGCTTCAATTTTGTGATGTGTATTACTTCCGTATAAAATACGAGCATGTAATGTAATATTGGCAGCATGAGCAACTGCTCTAAAAAATTCTTCCGTTAGTTCTGTATCAAAATCCCCAAGCTTCGGATTCGTTAATTCTCCTTGAAATACAATATATGAGCGTCCACTTATATCAATTGCAACAAAGCCTAAAGACTCATCCATCGGTACATATGCTGAGCCGTACCTGTTAATCCCCTCTTTACTGTGCAATGCTTCTTTCAAACAATTTCCGAGTACAATTCCAACATCCTCAACTGTATGATGCGCATCAACGAATACATCACCTTCTGCCTCCACTTGCAAACCGAATCTTCCATGCCTTGCAAATAAAGTTAGCATATGATCAAAAAAACCAACTCCCGTTCGTACAGAAACGTTCTTCCCATCATCAAGCTGTAAACTTAATTTTATTTTTGTCTCTGTCGTCTCACGTATTTGACTAGACTCACGCACTATTCTTCCTCCTCAAATCTTATTTGAATTGCTCTCGCATGCGCATGTAATCCTTCTTTATTGGCAAGCTCTACAATATGATGTTGGACATCTCTTAATGCTTCCTCCGTATAAGACAGAAAGCTTGATTTTTTCACAAAATCATCGACTGATAACGGTGAGAAAAACCTTGCCGTTCCACTTGTCGGTAACACGTGATTCGGTCCTGCTAAATAATCCCCGAGCGGTTCTGGTGCATATGGTCCAAGAAAGATAGATCCTGCATGTTTCACATAAGCTAAAGCATTCATCGGTTCTTTTATATGTAACTCTAAATGTTCCGGGGCAATTTCATTCGATAACTGTAGTGCCTCATCTATAGAAGGAACGATAAAAATGGCTCCATTTCTATTTATTGATTCACGTGCAATTTCGCCTCTTGGTAATGTTTCTAACTGCCTTTCTATCTCTTTTTCTACTTCTTTTGCTAACTCTATATTTGTTGTAATACAAATTGCTGTCGCTCTCTCGTCATGTTCTGCTTGTGATAATAAATCAGCCGCAATATATTTTGCATTGCCGGTTTCATCCGCAATAACTACAATTTCTGACGGTCCAGCAATCATATCGATATTTACTATTCCATATACTTCTCGTTTCGCTAGAGCGACGTACAAATTTCCTGGTCCAACTATTTTATCCACTTTCGGAATCGATTCCGTACCGTATGCTAAAGCAGCAATTGCTTGCGCACCACCTATCGTATAAATTTCATCTACTCCCGCAAGGCTTGCAGCAACTAAAATATGTGGATCAATTCCTCCTTCTCTTGGCGGTGTTACCATTACAATCTTTTTCACACCAGCGAGTTTTGCTGGCAATACATTCATTAATACTGACGAAGGATACGAAGCGGTTCCGCCTGGCACATATACGCCTACATTCTCTAACGGCCGAATGATTTGCCCTCTAATGATGCCTTCACTCGCACAATCGAACATCGATTGTCTTTTTTGCTTTTCATGGTACGAAATAATGTTTTTCTTCGCCTCTTGTAACGCTTCTAAAAATGAATTCTCTACAAACATACTCGCTCGTTTTTCTTCTTCTTCACTTACACGAAACTCTTTTATCTTTACACCATCAAACTTTTTTGTATAAAAAGATAAGGCCTCATCCCCACTCTCCCTTACATTTCGAACGATTTCGCTTACATTTCTTTGAACAGTTTCTTCTATTATATTAGCGTTTTCTCGTAGCAATTTTATTTTCGATAACGCCTTTTGAAAATCTTCAAAAACGATCTCCATTACAAGTCCCCCTATTTTCCTGACAAAATTTCTTGCTCCATCATATTTATAATACTGAATATTTCGTCTTTTTTAGTTTTTAATGCAGCCTTATTTACAATCATTCGAGCAGATATAGAATACATTTCCTCAAATACAATGAGTCCATTTTCTTGTAATGTTTTTCCTGTTTCAACAATATCAACAATCGCATCTACCAATCCAAGAATAGGAGCGATTTCTACAGACCCTTCTATTTTTATGATTTCTACATCCTCTCCTTTATCATGAAAATAGTTAGAAGTAATATGTGGATATTTCGTCGCAATACGTTTCTTCCGGTAGCTCTTCGGATTATAAGTAGGAATAGAAGCAACACAAAACTTACACACACCTACTCCTAAATCCAACATTTCATAAATATCTTTTTCGTTTTCCATTAAAACGTCTTTTCCAACGACCCCGATATCCGCTACTCCATGTTCTACATAAGTAGCAACATCTACTGCTTTCACCAAAATAAATGAGATATCTGTATTTTTACTTTGAAAGACAAGCTTTCGTCCTTTATTTTTAAGCTCTGAACAATCGATTCCAATCTGCTCAAAGAGTGGAATCACATGTTTTTCTAATCTTCCTTTCGTTAACGCAATTTGAATGTTACGCATGAAGTTTCTCCTTCTTTCTGGACTACCCATTTCTCGTTCCATACATATTCCACTAACGATTCGTTCTTTGCCTCAACAACCGTCACTATTTGATTTTTTCTTGCAAATTGAAAGGTGTCATTTAAATTAGAACATAAAGATATCTCTACTTTTTTCCCGTCCTTTTGAAGTAAATTTCGTAACCGTTCCGCTTCTGCTAATCTATTTAACTCGTAATGAATCATAATATCTATTCTCTTTCGTTCATACGGTTCTTGCTGCTCCTGCAGCGCCTTCACAATTTGATTAACTTGCACCGCGAGTCCAACAGCCGGCAACATTTCTCCAAAATTTCCAATTAACTCATCATATCTTCCGCCACTAACAATTTCTTCTCCAATTTCATATATATACCCTTTGAAAATAACACCTGTATAATAGTCCAAATATTGAATCATACCTAAATCAATTGATATGTACGATCCATAGCCTAGCTTGTCAATTGCTTCATATATTTCTTTCACTCTTGCAATGGCCATTTTCATTTCATTACTGGAGGCGAGTTTTTCTGCTTCCTCAATCACTTCTAAATTCCCAAATAACCTTGGTAATTTCTCCAGTAATCTTACTGTTTCATCACATCGATCAAATTTTTTTTCTCTAATAAAATTTGATAGAGCAGCATAATTTTTACTTTCAATATATGTTCTAAGAACTTTCTCTTCTTCCTCATGAATGGAGAGCTTTTTGACAATACATTTATATAACTGCACTTGCCCAATCTCTATTGTAAAAGATTGCACTTTCAACTTTTGAAGTGATTGAATGACACTTATAACACATTCAATTTCAGCTCTTACATTATCAATACCGATAATTTCAATACCACTTTGCACGATCTCATTATATTTTCCAGTAAGGGACTCATTCGCTCGAAATACATTTCCGCTATACGTCACTTTAAGTGGTGTATCACACCTCTGCGTTCCGATCACTCTCGCTAACGGAATTGTCATATCTGGACGCAATACGATAATCCTTCCCTTTTCATCAAAAAATTTATACATCTTTTCTTCATCTATCGGCCTGCTTTGAAAGGCGAACACATCATAAAATTCAATTGTTGGTGTCCTTATTTCTTCATAACCTCTCTCTAAAAAAGTACGCCTTAATTTTTGCTCCACTTCTTCAATTAACGTACATTCTTCGAATAAATAATCTCTCGTTCCATTTGGATTTGCCCGTTTCCATTTTGTCATCGAAATTCTCACACCTTTCCCTTTCTAATGTATGCTTATTTCATGCACCTAAACCGAAAATAAAAAGAGCCTTGTAGATAAAATATACCTACAAGGCTCTTTAATAGCGTGTAGGTACAACGGGAATAACCCTTGCACCTACACGTTTTCACGCTAGGTTCAAGGGCTTTATGTATGATGATGTAGTTGTGTAAGCATTTTAATAGATTGCATTGTTTTCATAATACTTACTCCCTTTCTCCTCTAATTTTTACATAGTATATAATACTTAATTCTGAATGTAAATACATTTTAAATATTCCGTTATCTTTTAATATACAGCTACCATTCTTTCATACTCCTTTATTTCTTGTTCATATTGCATTGTAATACTAATTTCATCTAAACCATTTAATAATTTCTCTTTCCACATTTTCTCTATTGTAAAATGAAACCTGTGCGTACTTGCTGTAATTACTTCATTCTCTAAATTTACTTCTATTTGTTCTCTTGCATCCGTTTTGGCAAGCTTTTCTCGCATTTCTTTATCCATTACAATTGGTAACATACCATTCTTCATACAATTCATATAAAAAATATCTGCAAACCCTCCCGCGATAATTACGCGGAAACCATAATCAGCAAGTGCCCAAGGTGCGTGTTCTCTTGAGGAACCACATCCAAAATTATCACCTGTAATTAATATACTTGCTCCTTTTCTATCTGGTGCATTAAGTGGGAAATTAAGGTTTTCGTGTCGTTCATTATCATACCGCCACTCATCAAATAAATATTTTCCAAATCCCGTCCTTTCAATTCTCTTTAAATATTGCTTCGGAATAATTTGATCTGTATCAATGTTATCATTCATAAGTACTGCGGCAGTACCTTTATGAATACGAAATGGCTCCATCATAACTCTCCTTTCTAATATCAACAAAATGACCATATAACGCAGCTGCTGCCGCCATTGCTGGGCTAACTAAATGTGTTCGTGCTCCTTTTCCTTGTCTCCCTTCAAAATTACGATTTGAAGTGGAAGCGCAATGCTCTCCTTCAGGTACTTGATCTGGATTCATTCCAAGACACATGGAACATCCAGGTTCTCTCCATTCAAATCCTGCTTCTTCAAATATGTGATGTAGTCCTTTTTGCATCGCCGCGTCCCTTACTCTTTTCGATCCAGGCACAACGAGTGCTCGCACACCTTCTTTTACCTTTCTCCCTTTCACAACAGATGCAGCAATTTCTAAATCTGAGAGCCTGGAATTTGTACAAGATCCAATAAAAACATGTTGAACTGGAATGTCATACGTACTTTGTCCAGGGCTTAATCCCATATAAGAAAATGCTCTTTCGTCATTTACATCATGCTTTTCTGGCAATTTCTCATCAATACGAACTCCCATACTCGGATTTGTTCCCCACGTAACGTATGGCGCTAAATCCGTAACGTCTATCGAAATATGTAAATCATACATTGCATCTGCATCTGTATAAAGTTCAGACCATTTCTTCTCGAAAGTTTCATAGTCTTTCGGTGCATATTTACGTCCTTTTACATAAGCAACTGTTTTTTCATCTGGCGCGATAATACCCGCTTTTGCTCCTCCTTCAATCGCCATATTACAAAGCGTCATTCTCTCTTCCATCTCCATAGCCTGAATCGTCTCTCCGTAAAATTCCATTACATATCCCGTTCCAACTGCTACACCGTACTTTGAAAGGAGATGCAAAATAATATCTTTTGCGTAAACGCCTTTCTGTAATTTTCCTTTTAACTCAATGCCCATCGCTTTCGGTTTTCTTTGCCACAGCGTTTGCGTTGCCAATACATGTTCCACTTCACTCGTACCAATACCAAACGCTAGCGCACCAAACGCACCGTGCGTTGCTGTATGACTATCACCACAAACAATTGTTTTGCCTGGCTGCGTGAGCCCAAGTTCTGGTCCGATAACATGAACGATCCCTTGCTCTTCATCTCCGATATCCGCTAACGGCACCTGAAATTGTTTACAATTTTCCCGAAGTGTATCTAGTTGCTGCTTCGCAATGCGATCAGTAATATTCCAAACATCTTTCGTTGGAATATTATGATCCATCGTTGCGAATGTTAAATCTGGTCTGCGTACCGTTCGATTTGTAAGCCGCAAGCCTTCAAAGGCTTGCGGTGACGTTACTTCATGAACAAGGTGCAGATCGATATATAATAAATCTAATCCATTTTCATTTGTCGCAACTACGTGTCTTTCCCAAAGTTTATCTAGCAACCTTTTCCCCATTATCTTCCTCTCCCTACTAGTGCTTGCTCTTCCATTTCTTGCATTACTGCCTTCGTAAATGAAGTTGTCGTTTCAGTCCCGCCAATATCTGCTGTACATTTTCCTAATTTAAGGACTGCTGAAATCGCTTCTTCAATTGCACACCCCTCTCTCGTTAATCCGAACGATTGCCCAAGCATCATGGCAACAGAGCGCATCATCGCAATTGGATTTGCCTTATTTTTCCCGGCAATATCCGGCGCTGATCCGTGAATAGGCTCGTATAGCGAAGGGCCCTTTTCCGCGTGACTTGCTGATGGAAGCATTCCTAATGATCCAGCTAATACGGAAGCTTCGTCACTTAAAATATCCCCAAATAAATTTTCTGTTACAATTACATCAAACCGTCCTGGATTCCGAATTAACTCCATAGCAGCTGCATCTACTAAAATATGTTCTAGTTCAACATCTGGATAACGAAGGGCTACTTCTTCTGTTACAGTTCTCCATAGTTTACTAGATTCTAAAACATTCGCCTTATCAATAGATGTTACTTTTTTCTTCCGTTTACTCGCTAATTGAAAGGCATAAGAAACGATACGTTCAATTTCATGGCGATGATACGTAAGTGTATCTGTTGCTACTTCGTCGGTTCGTTCTTTCGGATAAGAAAAATAAATCCCACCTGTTAATTCACGAACGACAACGAAATCAATTTCATCAGCCTTTTTTAATGGCGATAAATGTGCCGTTGCACTTTCTACCGTTACAGGGCGAACGTTCGCAAATACACCAAGCCCTTTTCTTAAAGCTAATAATCCTTTCTCTGGTCTTTCTTTCGCACTATCCCACCTTGGTCCACCAACTGCTCCTAGTAAAACCGCATCACTTGCTAAACAAGCGGCAAGCGTTCGTTGTGGTAATGGTTGCCCATTTAAATCGATAGCACTCCCGCCAAAGTACTCATCTTGCAAATGAAAATGATGACCATATAACCTTTCTACCATATGCAATACTTCCTTCGCACTTTCCATAACTTCCGGTCCAACACCATCACCAGCTAAACAAACGATACGTTTTTCCAATTTCAACACTCCTTTTTTGCTGAATTTTCAGAACATTAATTTGACAGGTGAGAATAGTCCCTCTCACCTATCAAACACTTATTTCACAAGCTGGATAAAAGATTTCAATTTCCCCGCTGCGTGGACATATGCTCTCGCCGACGCTTCCAATACGTCTTGCGCAACACCAAAACCTGATACTTGATGTGTTCCTTCTTTTAATTCAACATGAACATGAGCCAGTGCATCTTGACCTTGCGTAATAGATTGTATGCGATAATCCGCCAATTCACATTCTAATCCTAAAATTCTTTGGATTGCATTATAAATTGCTTCAATACTACCAGAGCCAGTAGCTGCATCTTCGAATACATTTCCTTCCTCATCTTTTAGTACAACTGTCGCACATTGTGTACTATTTGATACGAAATGTACTTGCAGTTGCGTAATATTATATTGCTGAGCCGCAAATGCTGCTTCACCAAGCATAAGTGCTCGTAAATCTTCCTCAGTAATTTCCTTCTTACGATCAGCTAATTTTTTAAACGCTTCAAACACTGCATCTCGTTCTTCCGTTGTAAATTCATAGCCAAGCTCTTTCATTTTTTCTGTAAACGCGTGACGTCCAGAATGTTTTCCAAGTACAAATAGGTTTTGAGATTCGCCTACTAACTCTGGTTCAATAATTTCATACGTTGTCACTTCTTTTAATACACCATCTTGATGAATTCCGGATTCATGAGCGAATGCATTCGCTCCAACGATTGCTTTATTTTTCGGTACAACCATACCTGTTAATCTGCTTACTAATGTACTTGTCGCTTTAATTTCTTTTAGCGTCATAGAAGGCTCTGCTTGATAGAAATCTTTTCTAATATGAAGAGCAACTGCGACTTCTTCTAATGCCGCATTCCCTGCTCTCTCTCCAATTCCATTAATTGTTCCCTCTACTTGCAATGCTCCCCCTTCAACCGCAGCTAGCGAATTTGCTACAGCCATCCCAAGGTCATCGTGACAATGACAAGAGAAAATTGCTTTTTCATATGAAGGAACGGATTCTTGTAAGTACTTAAAAAGAGAATAATATTCTTCTGGATTCGTATATCCAACTGTATCTGGAATATTAATTACATTCGCTCCTGCACGAATCGCAACTTCTACTGCCTCAGCTAAAAAATCTCTTGCTGTTCTTGTCGCATCTTCTGCAGAAAATTGTACTGTTGGAAATAATGATTTTCCAAGTGTAACAGAACGATGAATACTATCTAATACATCCTCTTTTGACATACAAAGTTTATATTTCATATGAATATCACTTGTAGCTAAAAATACGTGTAAACGAGGAGATACCGCACCTTTCACAGCTTCATATGCTCTTCGAATATCGCTTTCTTTTGCTCTAGCTAAACTCATAACTGTAGCATTTTGAATTGTATTCGCGATGCGTTTTACCGATTGAAAATCCCCTTCGGAAGCTGCTGCAAAGCCAGCTTCCATAACATGGATCCCTAGTCTCTCTAATTGCCTTGCAATTTGCAATTTCTCTTGTTCATTTAAATTCACTCCTGGTGATTGTTCGCCATCACGTAGCGTCGTATCCATGAACAAAATCTGCTTCATATTATTTCATCCCTACCTTTACTCGCGGCTGTACGAAAGGCATCATTTCACGTAATTTACGTCCAACTACTTCGATTTCATGTTCATTCTCTTTCTCATTTGTCGCATGGAAATTCGGTCTTCCTGCTTTATGCTCTGCAATCCAACCTCTTGCAAATGTACCATCTTGAATTTCTGCTAGCACTGTACCCATCGCTTTCTTCGTATCTTCCGTTACAACGCGTGGCCCTGATACGAAGTCGCCCCACTGCGCTGTATCTGAAACTGAATATCTCATATTTTCAAGTCCACCTTCATACATAAGGTCAACAATAAGTTTCAGTTCATGTAAACATTCAAAATATGCAAGTTCCGGCTGATATCCGGCATCAACTAACGTTTCAAATCCAGCTTTCACCAGCGCAGTTACTCCGCCGCAAAGTACAGCTTGCTCTCCAAATAAATCTGTTTCCGTTTCTTCTTTAAATGTCGTTTCTAATACACCAGCTCTCGTCGCTCCAATTCCATCGGCATAAGAAAGTGCCTTTTCAGTCGCAACTCCTGTTGCATCTTGGTATACTGCAAATAGTGCCGGAACAGCTCCTCCTTCAGCAAACGTACGACGAACTAAATGTCCCGGCCCTTTTGGTGCTACTAAAAATACATCTACATTCGCTTGTGGTTTCACTTGATCAAAGTGAACATTAAATCCGTGTGCAAAAACGAGAGAATTTCCTGCCTGTAAATTTGGCGCAATTTCCGCTTCATATACTTCTGGTTGCAGTTCATCTGGCAGTAAAATCATTACTACATCAGCCTGCTTTGCTGCTTCCGCTACTGTATATACTGAAAATCCATCTTCTTTCGCTTTATCCCAAGACTTCCCTTTTCTTAAACCTACTACTACATCAAATCCGTTATCACGTAAGTTTTGCGCATGCGCATGACCTTGCGATCCGTATCCAATGATTGCTACTTTTTTTTCCTTTAATACATTTACCGTTACATCTTTTTCATAATAAACTTTTGCCATTTTCATTTCCCCCTATATTTAAATGCTTATTGAATTAACATAACTTGCTTATCTTGTTTTTTCATACTACGCGTAAAGGCTGTTACCCCTGTTCTTGCAATTTCTTTCAAACCGTATGGACGAAGTAATTCAATTAATGCTTCTACTTTCTCCTGTGTACCTGTTACTTGCACAACTATGGAATCCTTTCCAACATCTATTACAGCGGCTCGAAACGGTTCAATTAAACTGTATAATTCCGCCCTCGCTACCGAAGTTGCTACTTTAATAAGTGCAAGTTCTCTTGCAATCATCGCTTCTTCTGTAATATCTGATACTTTCAAAACATCAATTTGCTTATGCAGTTGTTTAATTAGCTGCTCAACTTGCTGTTCATTTTCAACGTGTACAACAATCGTCATCCGCGATATGTCCGATGATTCCGTATGACCTACTGAAATACTTTCAATATTAAAATGTCTTCGTGTCATAACACCTGTAATTCGGTTTAACACACCACTTTGATTTCGAACTGTTGCTGTAACAATTCTCTTCACCTTTTTTCCACTCCCTCCATTTGGTGAACACCTTTCCCTGGCGCAACCATCGGCATTACCTTTTCTGATTGAAGTACACGGCAATCAATTACGACCGGTTCTTGTAATTCAATTGCATGCTGCAATTGTTTCTTCGCAAGAAGTGGATCATCTATGCGAACTCCTTTTATGCCATACGCATTCGCAAGAGCAACGAAATCTGGTTGACACGATAGTAAAGAGTGCGAATATCTTTGGTTATAAAATTCATCTTGCCATTGTCTTACCATTCCTAAAGCTTCATTATTTAAAATAAATACTTTAACAGGTAAAGAGTGTTCTTTTAACACACTTAATTCTTGCAGAGTCATTTGAAATCCAGCGTCACCAACAATTGCAATAACTAGTTCTTCAGGCTTTGCAATTTGTGCACCAATTGCTGCAGGGAATCCGAATCCCATCGTTCCTAATCCTCCTGAAGTTACCCATTTATCAGGATTTTTCAGCGGATAATATTGTGCTGCCCACATTTGATGTTGCCCCACATCTGTTGTTACAATCGCTTCTCCTTTCGTAATTTCATATAACATATCAATTGCATATTGAGGCTTAATACTTTCAGAATTTCGTTTATAAGAGAATGGATACTTTTCTTTTCTATTCTTTAATAAAGAGATCCACTCATGATGATTTTCTTTCCTTCCTTCTGGTTGAAGTAATACTTGGAGCGCTTGCTTAGCACTTGCAACAATAGGAATTTCAGTCGGCACATTTTTTCCGATTTCTGCTGGATCAATATCAATATGCGCGACAGTCGCCTCCTTAGCAAAATAAGCTAAATTTCCAGTAAGACGATCATCGAATCTCGCACCTATATTAATGAGTAAGTCGCATTCATATAACGCCATATTAGCTGTGTAAGAACCATGCATCCCTCCCATGCCTAGAAAAAGTTCATCATCTGGCGGAAAGCCACCAAGACCAAGTAATGTATGCACAACAGGAATTTCGTATTTACGAGCAAAACTTGTTAATTCTTTCGAAGCTTTCGCATGCAATACACCTGCTCCAGCTAAAATTAATGGCTTGTTTGCAACCCTAATTGCTTGTAATAATTTGTTTATTTGAAGTAGATTCGGTTCATAATTCGGGTTGTATCCTGGTAAATCCATTTGCGCATCACTACATCGTTCGCCTTGCTCTACTACCATATCTTTCGGAAGGTCAATAACGACTGGCCCTGGTCTTCCTGTTCTCGCAATATGAAATGCTTCTTTAATAATTCGAGGTAAATCTGAAGCCTTTCGCACTTGATAATTATGTTTTGTCACCGGCATCGTAAGCCCCATAATATCGGCTTCTTGAAAAGCATCACTTCCAATTAATGTTGTCGCTACTTGCCCTGTAAATACAACAAGTGGTAACGAATCAATCATCGCATCTGCTAGACCAGTAATCACATTTGTAGCACCCGGTCCACTCGTTGCAATGACAACCCCTGGATTGCCAGTAATTCTGGCATATCCTTCAGCAGCGTGAATAGCACCTTGTTCATGCCTTGTTAAAATATGCGGAATTTCACAGTCATAGAGTGCATCATAAAGAGGTAAAACAGCACCACCAGGATAACCAAAAATCACTTCTACTCCTTCCTTTTCTAGCGCTTCTAACAATAGCTGTGCACCAGTTGCCAGTTTCTCTTCCGTTTTTGAAGACATTGTTCTTATAAGCCCCCTTTTAAAAACTTTTATCAATAAAAAAAATCCTACGTCCACACTCCAGCTATGTGCTGAAGGGACGAAAGATTTCGCGGTACCACCCTTCTTTGCAAGAATACTCTTGCCTCAGTGACCCATAAAATGAGTCTAGCTAGTAACGGAGCTACCGTCTAAGCCTAGACAAATGCTTCAGCTTAGCACTCAAGGGCGATGTTCGTCGACGTGAACCATCGGTTTCCAGCAACCACCGACTCTCTGTGAGGCTTCACAATCAACTACTCCTCCCTATCAACGCTTTCTTATGTTATAAAAAGTTGTTATCCAACTTTATTTTCTTCGTAAATTTTCTCTCCATCTTCTATAACTAACTTTCGGAATTCTTCTAGTAAACGATTCGTATGTGGACCCGTTTGCCCTAAACCAATCGTTCTACCATCTACTGTCGTAACAGCAATCACTTCAGCTGCTGTTCCTGTTAAAAATACTTCATCAGCTACATATACGTCATGTCTTGTAAATAACTCTTCTCTAACGTCATATCCAAGTTTTTCACCAATTTCTAAAATAGCGTTTCGTGTAATGCCTTCTAACGCTCCAGCAGAACTTGGTGGTGTAATTAATTTATTTCCTTTTACAATAAATACGTTATCCCCTGAGCCTTCAGCTACGTATCCTTGATCATTTAACATAAGCGCTTCTTGTACTCCAGCCAATTTCGCTTCGATGCGAACTAAAATATTGTTTAAGTAATTTAAAGATTTTACTTGAGGCGACAATACATCTGGACGGTTTCGGCGCGTTGCAACTGTTACAACTGGAATCCCTTTTTCATAATATTCTTGCGGGAATAAAGATAGTTGCTCTGCAATTACTACTACATTCGGTTTCTTACAAGAATCAGGATCTAACCCAAGATTTCCTGCTCCTCTCGATACAACTAGGCGAATGTATCCATTAGATAATTTATTTTGTCGAATCGTCTCAACAACAATATTCGTTACTTCATCTAAAGAATATGGAATTTCTAACATGATGGATTTTGCTGATTCATATAACCGGACAAGATGCTCTCTCAAACGGAAAACATTACCGCTATAGACTCTAATTCCTTCAAATACTCCATCTCCATATAAATAACCATGATCATATACTGATACTTTTGCCTCGTCTTTTGGAACAAATTCTCCATTTAAGAAAATCCATTGCTCGTTCACTGGAAAGCGCCTCCTATGTTCTATGAATTTTTTATTGTTTCCTAGTTTACTCTCCTTTCTAAATAAATCAAGTGAATTTTTAGAAAATTTATAATTTTTATTCGTACGTACATCTTTAATTATATTGATTTAACAACATTGTTAACGTTTACAAAAAGTCAAAAAATTTTTTTCGTCAATTTCCATTAAAAAAATATTTGTTTAAAAGAAGGATTTTCGTCAATTGATACGAATCTATTGTATTCAATAAACGGACGTCCGTTTTTATAAATTCGGGAATATACAACGACTTTTGCTGAAAAAGGGGGGAAATAATAAAAATAACGCTGTCTAAAAATAACATTCATATTTTTCATTTCGGAATCATAATCCTATTTTTAAAAAACAATTTGTCAAAATGAAGGAGGAAATCAATATGGCGTGTGTACAAATTAAAGGAACGAGACAAGAGGTAGTAGAAATGCTTCAACTATTCGATCTAATGGATACGAAAGGTTTTTGTAAATTCGATAATTATGTAGAGGTAGAACCAAATAATAAAGAACATAACAATTTTATTGCTTCCATCGACATCCATTCAAATACTTCTTCCGCCCAAGATACTTTAAACGATCAATTCGTAAGCCAAATGCTTACTGGTGTATATAACGACTAAATAAAGTCGTACTTTAATCAGACTACCCGTAAATAACAGATAAATATATGCTTCCTACCGTCTTTGTATAAATATATACGATGAACTTGAGCATACTAACAACTAGATGGTAGGAGGTGAGAATTATGGCTAAAATTGGTGTTGAAAATTCGTTAACAGATGTCCAACAAGCTCTTCAGCAACAGGGGCATGAAGTCGTTACAATTAACTCGGAACATGACGCACAAGGATGTGACTGTTGCGTTGTAACTGGGCAAGATTCTAATATGATGGGTATTGCAGATACATCAATAAAAGGATCGGTAATTAACGCCCACGGTTTAACAACAGATGAAATTTGCCAGCAAGTTGAGAGCCGCATTTAAATTCCATACAAAAAAGAAAGAGGACTCCTTCTGAAAAGGAGTCCTCTTTTTTATATTCACCTAACGGGAAAGTAACATATACTGGATGAAAGCCCTACCTCTCTCTCATCATTACGGTTCCACTGACCGCTCCTTGATTCACTAGTATACCTATAAAGCCTATAATTATAATTTATAGGGTTTGTTCACAAAAGTTGTTGGTAAAACTACCCGATCTTTCGCAAACTTTTCGTATTATATTTATAAGATTTATTTACTTTACACTAGCTGTAACCGAGACACGAATTAAAATTTTAACATCAATATAACAACTTGTCAACATTTTTCACAAATTTAAAACAGACAATAACGGTTTGTCTGTTTTAGAATGGAGCTTTTTCTTTTATTACATATACAACAAAACCGCTTACTAACATACATAAGCCAACTACTAAGTTTTTGATATTAATCATAAATTCCTCTCCCTCATTCCACACATCATATATATTTACAGTTCAATTATTCCGATCATCCTAAAGCGCACTTTTTCTAATATATCATAATTCCTAAAAAATGCAAGTTCACTTTTAGCGACCATTTACAAATTTATCTACAGTGCTTGGTACGGTATTTAAAGCTTTTTCAATTAAATGTGTACTACTATTGAGATGTAATACTTGCACACCGTTAGAACCAACTACTAAAAAAGCAACTGGGCTAATAGAAACCCCAGCCCCGCTTCCGCCTCCAAATGGATGACTTTGCTTATTCTCTTTATGCTGCCCTTGTCCATTATTATGTTTTTCGGAAATAAATTCACCTTTAAAGTCACTTCCTCCAGCTCCAAAACCAAAGGCCACTTGAGATACTGTTAATACTACATTTCCGTCAGCTGTTGAAACTGGACTTCCAACAATCGTATTTACATCTACCATCTCTTTTAAATTTGTCATTGCTGTTTTCATTAAATTTTCAATTGGATGTTCCATTATGTATTGCACCCTTTCCTCATTATTCTTTTTTATACTTTCCAAAATAGAGGAAGTCATACTAACTTTTCCTATTTCAAAAAAACAATCTTCACCTTTTAAATGGATATTACTCCCTGTACATACTCGGATAAAAAGGAAAAAGAGATACATACTACTATTGAACCTTGTTATGAAAGGAGTCATGACTTTGACTGAGAAATTTGATGAGTATAAAAAAAGAGATAGAATAGATAGTGATTATAGTGACTATAAAGAAGAATATGCAGCTGAGGTTGCACCACAGCGCATTGATTATGATTACGATGAGAAGGAACATAAAGATGATGTAAGATCGTCCGCTGCTGGATCAACGGCTGGCTTTATCGCTCTTGCCTTATCTATCTTATCACTTTTCACCTTCCCAACATTATTCGGTCTTGTTTCTGTACTACTAG
This sequence comes from Bacillus cereus group sp. Bc010, assembly GCF_027716745.1. Lineage (NCBI taxonomy): Bacteria > Bacillati > Bacillota > Bacilli > Caryophanales > Bacillaceae > Bacillus > Bacillus cereus group sp. Bc010. The sequence goes on along the minus strand of NZ_JAQFUY010000004.1, from coordinate 2,050 downwards.
GTATTTACGCTTATAATCGCGGAGCTACTGTAACTGGTGGTATCGCTGCGATTGTCGGCGGAATTGCAGCACTCATTGCAATTTTATTCCGAGTAGCGCTTATCGGCTTATTGTTCTCCCTCTTTTAAAAAGAAAAAGGTATCTCGCTTATGCGGGATACCTTATCCTGTAAATACATCTTCTGACGGATATTTAATTTTTTGTTTTGCTGGTCGCGCTAAAGAAAATACAAGTGTTAACGGTCCGATTAATCCACAAAACATAACAAACATAATCATACATTTTCCAAACGCTGATAACTTTGCAGTAATTCCCATCGTTAATCCTACCGTTCCAAACGCTGAAATTGTTTCAAATAGTAACTGAATAAAACTGAAGTCTTCTGTAAGCATTAACATAAATACTGCTGCAAAAATAAGGATTTGACTAGCAACGGCAATTGCTAATGCTCTCGTTACTGTCGACATTTTAATTGTGCGCTGAAATAATACGATTTCCTCTTTCTTTCTAAAGAAAGAAAGAACAGATGTAACTAAAATAACAAACGTTGTTAATTTAATCCCTCCACCTGTTGATACACTTCCTGCACCAATAAACATTAAAACCATCGTAAATAATATAGATGATTCTTCCATTCCCCCGTAGTCAACTGTATTAAATCCAGCCGTACGAGGAGTAATCCCTTGGAAAAAAGAAGCCCATAACTTTTCATTTAACGGTAAATTCCCTAACGTCTTCACATTATTATATTCCAATACAAAAATCACAATCATCGCTATCACATTTAGCGCTACCGTTCCAATAATCATGATTTTGGAATGAAGCGATAGTTTTCGAAAACTCCGGCTATACCATATATCAATTAGTACGGTAAATCCGAGACCACCTATTACGATTAAAGAGCAAATCCCAATATTAATAATCGGATCGCCTACATACCTTGTTAAATTATCCGGCCATAGAGCAAATCCAGCATTATTATAAGATGCGATCACGTGAAAAATACTATAGTATAAACCTTTTCCAAAGCCAAACTCTGGAATAAAACGAAATGATAAAAAGATGACTCCAATAAACTCAATACAAATTGAAAATATAAAGACACGTTTTACTAATTTTACGAGACCACCTATATTTGTCTGATTAAACGCCTCTCCAATTAATAAGCGATGACGTAATCCGATTTTTTTACCTAATACCCAAACAATTAAAATGGCAATTGTCATAAGACCTAAACCGCCCGTTTGAATTAAAAACATAATTACAATTTCGCCAAACATCGTAAACGTACTTGCAGTATCTACTACTCCCAATCCCGTTACAGTTGCTGCTGATGTTGCCGTAAAGAAAGCATCTACCCAACTAATATGTACTTTCGTTGCGAATGGTAACTTTAATAACAAACCGCCAACCACAATTAAGCAGAAAAAACCTAATGCTAATATTTGTGGTGGATTTAATCGTATAAAACGATTATACAGCCTTTGTCTTTTTGTTACTTCCATATTCACTAGCTCCCTTTTTCCCCTCATAACTAAAGGCTTATAAAAAACCTTAAATAGCAGGATAAACCTTATATTCTTATAATATAGTTGAGCATAATCCTTTTTTTCATAGTTTTCAACTGTTATTTATACTCGAACTTCACTTCATTTATAAAAAGACTCTTTCTATTATAAGTATCCTTACTCTATAACTCTCACAACAATCATTTTATATGTATCATTCCTTAAATCCTCATACCTTTCACTCTATGTTCACATAGGGGTCACATCTATCTTTTATAGTATATGTATCGGAGCTGTTCCTCCCTAATTTATAAGACATTCCCCAGTGTCTTGAACAGCTTTCCATCCCTAATTAAATTGACATAAATTGTCCCCTTCCTTTGGCCATCCTGTGTGATGGTCTTATTTTTTGTCTTTCTATCTTCTATTTAAAACTCCCTCTCTCTTTCACTCTATGTTCACACGGGCGTCACATCCACATTTTATAGTATATGTATCGAAGTTGTTCCTCCCTAATTTATAAGACATTCCCCAGTGTCTTG